>CAYVIE010000207.1:0-4644 GCA_964451355.1 uncultured Desulfobacteraceae bacterium | reverse complement strand
GCCTCTTCTACCTGGGATAAATTTTCTGTCTCCACCTCGATTTTGACAAGGTGCGATACATTTTTTCTTGCTGCCTGAACCGCTTTCCTGATGCCGCCGGCAGCAAGTATATGATTATCCTTGATCAATACGCCGTCATACAGGCCCATCCTGTGATTTCTGGCTCCTGCAACCGCAACCGCGTACTTTTCCAGAATACGCCAACCTGGGACGGTCTTACGGGTATCGACAATTAAACCAGGCTCCACTCCGGATTCAGTTATGATCTTTTTTACATGTGTCGCTATGCCGCACATTCTCTGGCAAAAATTAAGAGCTATCCTTTCTGCACAAAGTAAAGATGACATTCGACCCTGGACTTCTGCCATTACAACGGGTATATCGTTAATACTCTCGCCTTCCGATACTTTCCCGTCAAATTCAATTGCGGGATCTATCTTGTGAAACACACGGCTGCATATCCACATGCCAGCTACGACAAGCGGTTCCTTCGCAATTATCCTTGCCCTGCCCATCCTGTCTGCTAGCTTCAGGGCCCTGGTAGTGATGTCTCCGGGGCCGATATCTTCGTCGATGGAAAGATCTATCAACCTGTCTATTAGTGACGAATACAGCGGTGAAAATCCAGAAAATCCGAACTCTTCCATTTGATCTGTCCCGATTCGGTCAATAAAAAAACTTACCCGGCCTTTTTTACAATAACCTGAATCCGCGAGCGCTCGTCCGTGCTTTAGATGCGCGAAGGCAACCGTTCGATAATAGCTCGTTATATCGAACAGCTGCCGGCACCAACAAAGCAGATGGCATACGAATGAATAATCCGAAAGCCGGGCGATGTTTCAGATGAAAAAAACGCCTGCCGGCATTTGTTTCGCACCGCCCCAATAATAAATGATTTTTTCCGAAAACCAATCATTTCCCGTCATGGATTCAGAATAACTTAACAGGATGCAATATTTTTTATTGTTTGGCGCGTAGCCTGGAGCTTTTCTATAGTAGCTGTGGTCTCGGCCAACTGTTTTTCAGCTTTTTCCACCACCTCAGCCGGTGCTTTCGCACGAAAATCCTCATTGGCCAGTTTCTTTTCAAGCCGCGCTCTGTCCTTTTCAAGAGAACCGATCTCCTTGTCGAGTCTGGCAATCTCTTTTTCAAAGTCTATCACTCCGGAAAGATCAACATATATGGTTATATCTTTTACAAGAGCGGTGGCTGATCCGGCGGATGATGCCCCGACTTCACTGATTGACAGGGAATTCAGCCTGGCGAGTGTCTCTATATTTATACGGTATTGATCAAACAACTCCCTTGTTGCTTGATCTTTTATCTTGAGGGTTGCGCGTAGCTTCATTGACGGATTTATTCTCATTTCACCGCGTATATTCCTGATTGCCGATATCACATCGAATATCAGGCCTGCCTGTTCTTCGGCATCGTCATCCACGGAAATAGGCTGTATGGATGAATCGTCTATGGGGTAATCGGCTTTCAGGATAGAACCTTTCGTCGCTGGTATCCGCTGCCATATTTCTTCTGTTACAAAAGGAATGAATGGATGCAAGCATATAAGGATATCTCTCAACACCCGGTAAAGAACGGCCGTGGTCGAATTCTTTTCATTCTCCTTTCCATCAGAATATAAAAGTGGCTTTACAAGCTCAAGATACCAGTCACAGAATTCATGCCAGACGAATTTGTATATTGCACCTGCGGCATCGTTAAAGCGATAGCTGTCAATCGCATCTGCTACCTCTTTGGCGACTTTCCTGAGACGAGACAGGATCCACCTGTCGAAAAGGGATATATGATCGAAGTCGATATGAATTGAATTTTCGTTTATATGAATGAATGCAAACCTTGCAGCATTCCACAACTTGTTGATGAAATGTTTATATCCTTCTATCCGTTGTTCTGAAAGTTTGATGTCCCTTCCCTGGGCAGCAAATGCCGCCAGTGTGAAGCGCAAAGCGTCTGTTCCGTATTTATCTATCAACTCCATGGGATCGACCACGTTGCCGGTTGATTTGCTCATTTTTTTGCCGTATTCATCCCTGACAAGGGCATGTATGTATACATCGTAAAACGGCACATCTCCCATGAAGTGAAGTCCCATCATCATCATTCTGGCCACCCAGAAAAAAAGAATATCAAACCCTGTGACAAGGACAGATGTTGGATAAAAAGTTTCAAGGAGAGGAGTCTTTTCAGGCCATCCCATGGTGGAAAACGGCCAAAGGGCCGAGCTGAACCATGTATCTAACACATCGGGATCCCTTTCCAGTTCCACCGACCCACAATCCGGACATTTGTCCGGGTCAATATCATCCACAACGATCTTCCCGCATGATTTACACGTCCAAGCCGGAATCTGATGCCCCCACCATATCTGACGGGATATACACCAGTCCCTGATATTCAGCATCATCTGGAAGTATTCTTTTTCCCAGCGATTGGGAATGATCTTTGTTTTTTTGTTCCTGACGGCATCTATCGCTTTTTCGGCCAGAGGTTTAACTTTAACGAACCATTGCAATGAAAGATTCGGTTCTACTACTGTATGGCATCTGTAGCAATGCCCCACCCCGTGCACATGTTTTTCGATTTTCACGAGTAGGCCTTCTTCGGTTAAAGCGTCAACAACCGCTTTTCTGCATTCGAAACGATCCAATCCTGAAAACTTCATAGCTTTTTCTGTCATCCGGCCATCTTCACCTATCACTTTTATCTCTTCCAGGCCATGGCGACGTCCAATTTCGAAATCGTTCGGATCGTGGGCCGGTGTAACCTTGAGCGCCCCTGTTCCAAATGCCAGGTCGACATAATCATCCGTAATTACGGGTATGCTCCTTCCGGTCAATGGCAGATCAAGCTCGGCTCCATGAAAATCTACGTAGCGCTTGTCTTTTGGATGTACAGCAACCGCGGTATCGCCGAGCATTGTTTCGGGACGTGTCGTGGCTATCACAAGACCTTTTTTTCTGCTTCCCTTCAAAGGATAGAAGATATGATAAAGCTTCCCCTCCACATCCTCATGCTCCACCTCTATATCCGCAAGAGCGGTCTGGCAACGGGGGCACCAATTTATTATGTAATTCCCCTTGTATATAAGCCCTTCTCTATATAGTTGAACAAAAACTTTCCTGACAGCACGTGACAACCCTTCATCCATAGTGAACCGTTCGCGTGACCAGTCACATGATGCGCCGAGGGCCTTGAGCTGCGATATAATGGTGTTTCCATACTCTTTGCGCCATTCCCAGACAGCTTTGATGAAAGCTTCTCTTCCGAGCTCATGCCTTGATATACCCTTTGAGGCCAGATGGCGTTCGACCACGTTCTGGGTTGCAATCCCCGCGTGATCTGTACCGGGAATCCATAACACATTGTCGCCTTTGAGGCGCCTGTAACGGCAAAGGATATCTTGCAGGGTCACATTAAGTGAATGACCCATGTGCAGCACACCTGTAACATTAGGAGGAGGGATGACTATTGAATAAGGCTTTGCATCGCTTTTTTCCTCAGCTCGAAACAGCCCGGAGTCAACCCAGTAGTTGTACCAGCGCGATTCAATCTCTTTGGGATCATATCCTTTTGAAAGATTACCCTTTTCCATTTAGACCTCTCTGTATTTTTTAAGCAATGTATTGACCATATACAATAAAACTACAATAATATATCCAATTTTATTTATTAGTTATATTTGTATTTAATCGTAAATTTTCATACGATTAATAGACATTACTGGAAGCAATTATTCCTAATACAACAAGCCTGATATAACGAAAAAACGGGGATGCACGGCACCCCCGTAATATAATTTACGCATGTCATGCGTAACTAAATATTTAATCATTAATATGGAAATATACCATAATTTACCTAAACATCAATACTGATCAGGAATTATTCTTTTTAACAAGTATTCCTTCAGTATATCTATGTCCTGACTTACTATCCTTTCAGCAACCTGAAGAAGAATCGTCTCTATCTTATCTGCAAACATTTTCTGGATAACTTTTTCTAAGGCCGCCTCCAACTCGTCAGGATTTATCTTGATATAGTCATCGTCGGTCTTTTCAGTAATTTCCCCGGAAAATTCAGAAATGAACAAATCAACATCCGGTATTCTGGGGTGGTCCGAACCTTCTTTCAATGGAAAATGCTTTTCAATTTCCCTCAGAATTATGTCTTCACCAACTGCATTATTTTCATTAATCTGTTCCTTACCATTAACAACCGGATCAACGTTATCATTAAAAAAAGAAGCCCCCAAATCCTCTTCAGATTCATTTTCGGGCTTGGAATTTCCGTTTTGCCGTGTCAGCTCCACTTCCGACGAACCCGGTTCCTGGAGCCCTTTTACGCCTTTTATTCCCTGCTTGGCTTCATCCACAAGTTCTTCAGTCAGCTCTATGATGCTCATATCCTCTGCAGATGTTCCGACCGTCATATCTTCAAGATCGATGACACCATCATCAGTCACAGGTCTATCTTCCGGCTTCAAATCGGAAGATTTTTCTGCCTCAGCCTCTTTTTTAATTTTTTTATCCTTATTCAGATCCATCTGGTTCTCTTAGGTTGAATGCATCCTTTAGCCCAAGTTTAACAGGTAGTTTTTAAAAAGCTGTAATATCAACCTGTTGCATG
>CAYVIE010000206.1:0-4737 GCA_964451355.1 uncultured Desulfobacteraceae bacterium | reverse complement strand
TTTTTGCATATTCCCAGTCAAAGCTCCCTGGATTTATAGCGTTTAAAAATAATCGGGGTACGGTTAGCAACCGTGCCCCGGACATATGGAATCATGGATATTACATAAGGTCGTTTCGGGTTTTAATCGAATGGATTCAGTATGGATATAAGATGGTGAATGGCCTCCTGTTGTTTGTGCATCATTTCAGTCTGCATTTTGATGAAATCCGCAAATGGCATGGTTATGCCGACTGATACCAGGTAAATGAAAGTCTTTTGCTCAACATTGAGACCTGCGTAGGGATTGTAGACAGGTTTGGAGAAATCAGTGGAGTTCATGTTATTGCTAGTGTTATTGGGTATCTTGTACGATGGATTGTATATGCAGCCAAATCCTATATCTATTATTTCATGACCCTTTGTTATCTGGGCTCCGAGACCGATAAATTTCAGATCCGGTACAAAGTACATCTCGTCGTATCGTTCAGGTTTCACAGAGGTTGGGCGGTCCTCATAGCCTAGCCTCAATGTCAGTTTTTTGTTGACTTCATATTCCAGGCTGATTCCGTAATTGATGGTGTCTTTGAAATCCCTTTCAATGATCAGGTCCCTGTTGCCATGGGTATACCCGAGAAGCTTTACCAGCCTGAGCAGCTGCAGATCCTGGTCAAAAGTAAACTGGTCTCTTTTCACCACGGACCAATCAGACCATGCGATATCAAGCTCGACTTTGAGCCGTTTGATCGGTTTTATCATGAAACCGGTCTGGACGCGTTGAGGGAAAGTAAAGCGTGAATAAACAGTACCTGATTGAGAAGGAACGCTTTTTGTCGGAAGATCAAGCATACCTGATATGATTATAAGCAGGGGAGTGCTTCCCTGCCAATTCATCATTTTCTGCCATTGTTCTGAATACTTGAATACATATGGGCCTTTCAGCTGTACATCTATGGGGCTCTGATATACAACCCCAAAGGAGAACCACTCCCTTGGGCGCCAGAGAATTCCAAGATTATAATTGGGCGAAAAATCATCCCGGATTTTTAATTCCATGGTTGCTACCTGTTCATAAGGCCCTATACCTCCGCCAAACCATGGCGGGGGGAGGGTAAGTTCTGAAATTACCGGGATCTCAAGGTCTTTGGTAGCATCTCCTAGAACCTTGGTAAGGGCGACCAGTTCGTTTGGTGATCTCATATGGACTCTTGCGCCCAAGGCGGTCTGTCCTACTCCGACACTTATACCTACAGCAAGGTTTGGTGAAATCTTGTAGCTTGCGCCGGGAGCAGCATATATTAGATGCTGCTGGTATACTGTGCGGCCTCCGTACTTGACAGGGCTGTCAGCCTTGTGATTCAGGCCCCCGGCAAATGGAGCATAGTTTGCTACCGCGAATGTCCAGCGTGATCCCGGTTCTTTAACGGCGAGCCCGGCAGTTGGACCTATCAGGAAGTTGACTTTTCTGTTTATGATAGGGAGGTATAAAACACCGCTGCTGTTGGTGTCTTCCTTACCTGCCACAGGATCGTGTTCCTGGCCTTCCTGGGGCCCCCAGGTTCCGAAAAAACCTTCGAAATCAGGATCTTCAGTGAATTTCACCGTTTTCATTATCCAGGGCAGAGTGAATGCCTGGGTGAACGTTTTGCCGTTGGGCAACAATGAAAGACCGGCAGGATTATAATGTATTGATAGAATGCCGGGGGGATCAGCGGTTACGGCGTTTGCCCTGGAAATGGCCTTTGTTGTTATTGCGAATTGCTCTACGAACGTTGCCCACGCGGGGAAGGGCGACATGAATAAAAAAAGAAAACTGATTATAAATAAGATAGTGCTCCTGGCAATACCTGAATAGATTATGCTTATCTGTCTTATGGTAGTTATCACTTTGCCTGTTCCGTTCAGACTGTATCGCATGGGCATGATCTACATGGAGAATTCGACAGGTGTGGAAAAAGAGATTGAAAATCCGTTATTATTATTAGTTATCGGTATTCCAATGGAAAAGTTCAGGTTTTGATATGGGCTCAATTTATACCCGGTGCCGATCCTCAAGCTTGCGGCAGCGCTGGTCCCGCTGACAGCAGGGGGAGAATTCTCATAATAATACTTGGTTCTCAGACTGTATGAATAGCTGAAGCTTATACTGAGATAAAGCCTGTAGGAGAGAGCATAACCCATTCCCATACCCACGCCGAATCCCATACCCGGATCAACTTTTTTCAAGACCTGGGTATTGCGCTTCTGGTTTATATCTTTAACCGTCATTGGATATGACATGCTGAAGCTGGAAAAGACAACAACCGGATCAGATACGCGGCTCACAGATACACCGAAGCTGGCGGAATAAAAGCCTGATCCGGTGGAAAGATCTTTCTCCGGGTTGATTTCATAAGGGCTTCTGCCAGACGGTATAGTGAAACCTCCGTTTATGATTATGGTCGGCCTGTTTCTTGAAGCCTTAATGGGCTGCCACTGCCAGTTGAGTGAAAGATCCCCAAGATCAGTGACATTTTTTGAATCCACTGTGCCCACATGATGATATTTGTATATGAATGGGATTCCAGTACTTAAGGTAAAGTTATCTTTAAGGCCATAGGAAACATTAAAGGAATTGCTTAGTGTGTGATTGGCTACTTCCTCGATCCTTGCGGATTCCTTTATCGCATCATAGTCATTGTAAGAGTAACTCATTGAATATGTGAACTTGATATTACCTTCCTTGGTAAGCGTATATTCACGGCCGGCAGATTCAAGGATGTCCTCGGAAGTTTTTTGTTCTTCTTCCTCTTCTTTTGTCGCCTGCAACAATTTTCTTGCCTCAGATTCCTCCTTGAGCGCTTCTATTTCGCTGCGTAGCGCGTCAATCTTCTCCCGTAGTGATAGGATCGACAATTCGCCTTGTACTGCAGAGGATGCTGGAGGGCTTACAGGCAGTTGTCTTACATCGGCAATTTTTTCCGCCTTCTTCTCAGGTTCAATAACAGGTTCGATAGAATCGTAAGCGGTTACAATAGCAGGTATTCCGGTTGCAGAGCGAATTTTTTCCATGTGCGCGACAGCGTCTTTGTAATCGGTGAAAATTCCGGAACGAACAGCATATACTATCTCATTCCGAGAATTTACTGTTTGAAATATATAAGGCTCGAAACCAGCGTCCTGAAGCCGTATGAGCTGCATGTTCGCTTCTGCTTCAAGAGTGAAAACACCCGTCTGTACGGCAAATCCTGCTTCTCCCTTGGCCTTTGGCAATGACCCTCCAGGCTGTGTTTCTCCAGGTTCAGCAGAGTTCAATTCAGGTTTCGAATCGGGTGATATGGGTTGACCTGGGGCTGATGGTGAATCAGCTGCGGCAGATCCAGAGGATGTGGTCTCAGAGTCATGTATAATGTTTTCAATAGATTCGCAAAATGCAGGTCTGGGATAAAAAAGCACGATGGCTGCCAGGAAAACAAGAACCGACAAAACAGAGATAAAAGATAAGATTGCTCTCAATGCTTGATCCCCTTTCGCACTCCGGGTTTGTCTATCCATAAAAACCATTGTTATCCGGACGCCTGCCATGTCAACCTTCACTGTCTTGCATCGCTAAAATTTGCGGACTAGATGTAATTATTATACATTTCTATGGATAATATTTTTCATACCCGTCAGGCAACATGAAATCATTATGTTTTTGATCGGGTACAGGAATTTTGGGGCCGTATTCATCAAGAATATTTAAATGCGAGAATTCATTGATATATCTCAGGTCTGAATCTTTAAGCTTTAAAGCATTCAAAGTTTTGACTTCATTTTTAGGGTAAACAACAAATATTACATTTTCATACCACATTGATTCAAATTCGGGTAGTGCATAAGAAGTATTTCCTTTGAACGGGTCTGCAAGAAAGACATGCCCGTCCTTTATCCCGCGAAGAACAGTAAAATGCCTGTAGCCCAAAAGCTGGATCGGAACAAGGCACGGCATGTTAAGTTCATACAGATCATCGATCTTAGCTTTATATCCGATTCCTTTGTATCCGAGTTTGGATACGAACTTTTTCATGTCAAGCAATGAAAATGCGCGGCGCTGCATAATTTTATTCTTGTCACCGTATCTCATCAGTCCGCGAATAACCTGCAATTCAGTAAGATCTTCTCCGAGATAGTATTTCAGCAAGGTGGCCAGAGCTGCTGAACCGCAGCTATAATCGTATCTCTGATGCACAAGATTCCTGTCAAGGAACTCTTGCAGAGGCTTTACGTTTTCATGGATAAGAACTGGATATCCCGCTCCGACATCAATGTCGATCTCATTGATATTTTTATTGAGCGGTGGATGAAACCCTGCAAAAACACAAACAGCTATGAGAAACGCGATAAAGATATGCATGTCAGAATATCCATGATGGTTTCTGGATGACTTGCAAAATAAAACTTATAGTAAACGCCGTTTAACTTGCCAAAAAAGTATCACGGTGTCAACGGGAAATGATAATATGAAAAAGGATTCAACCTGAAGTGAAGGTGTTTTTTATATCCGGGCCATGCAATAATCATCGGTTTATATGATTTGGTCAGAATTATCCCCCCCTGGTATGAAAATATGGCTGTTTTTCGCTATGGCTTCATAAATGTTTTAACAGTATGAGCATCAAGCCACTTTTAAAGTTTAAACATCGCGGCAATAAGAAATTGTATGTATATTGTGGATATGATTTAATCGTAAACAATCATGAGAGTGACTCTCACCCCCGAGCATGAAAATCAATTTTAT
>CAYVIE010000205.1:0-4737 GCA_964451355.1 uncultured Desulfobacteraceae bacterium | reverse complement strand
AGGAAAGGGTACTTGCAGGTGTCAGGCCCGACAGGCTGGTATTTGTTTCTCCCAGCAGCTGGCTTGCTGAAATAGCCGGCAAGAGCCCATTGCTCGCCAAGTTTACGATACACACCATTCCCAATGGTGTTGATGTAGAGGTCTTTTATCCGCGGGATCGTGATTGTGCAAAAAAGATCCTTGGTATACCCCCGGGCAAGAAAGTCCTGCTCTTTGTATCAGACAGCATTGAAAACAGGAGAAAGGGTTTTTCACAGCTTATTTCCGCACTTTCTGCAGACAGGGTTGCCGATGATATCTTCCTTGTTACAGTGGGAAGAAGGTCAGATCCATCATCGATTTCAGACTTCCGCCTAGACCTGGGTGTTGTATCAAACCACAGGCTCCTTGCCAGCGTGTACAGTGCGGCGGACCTGTTTGTCATACCTTCTCTTGAGGATAACCTTCCCAACACGGTGCTTGAGTCGCTTGCCTGCGGCACGCCCGTGCTTGCATTCAAGGCCGGTGGTATCCCGGAGATGGTTGTGCATAATGAAACTGGTTTTCTTGTTTCCAGGATATCACCGCATGAGCTCTATGAATCAATCAATTTGGCATTTTCCGATCCAGGGCGCCTGGAGAAGATGAGAATCGCTTGCCGGAAAAGAGTGGTTGAGCATTACTCCCTTCAGGTGCAGGCTGCAAGGTATCTGGCATTATACGAACAGGTTGCTGGCTGCAAAAACAAAGATTCTGCAGTTAACAGGGATAATCACTCATGAGTGGCATGCGGTATTCCAGGCTTCCAGAACCGCCGGAAGGCAGGGCCGGCTGGCCATGGACACAAGATGTACCGGTCACTTTTGGAACGATGAAAAACGGGAGGCCATGGCCCAGGATCACTGTAGTCACCCCTTCATACAACCAGGGGAGATTCATCGAAGAGACCATCAGGTCAGTTCTTTTGCAGGGGTATCCCGACCTCGAGTATATCATCATGGACGGAGGCTCGACCGATGAAACCCTTGATGTGATCAGACGGTATTCCCGCTGGATCACCAGTTGGGAAAGCCGGCCTGATGCTGGCCAGTCCGACGCTATAAACAAGGGGTTTGCAAGGGCTACCGGGGAGATTTTCGCCTATATCAATTCGGATGATCTCTATGAGCCGGGCGCTTTTTTTTATGCCGCCGAATTGCTCGCACAAAAACCAGCAGCTGGTTTCATGGCAGGGGCATGCAGGGTATTCGGCATTGAAAGCAGGATCTTTTACCCGTCATGGCCGGATGATCCCGCAGAACTCCTGGCGCCGTTTGGTTCTCCGTTTGCCCAGCCGTCTTTTTTCTTTACCAAAGAGGCTTATAAAAAGGTCGGTGGATTCGATCCTTCTTTGCATTATGTTTTTGACCGGGAGTTTTATATAAGGCTGGCCCTGGCCGGGTATACTCCCTTGCTCACGGATCGAATCCTGGCCAGATACCGGTATCATGATTGCGTAAAGACACGTAATACAATAAAATTCTACAAGGAATCGATACCTGTGGTACAGAGATACGGCCGGTCATGCGGTCTTTCGCCAGTTCGTATCCGAGGCCTGATCGTTTCTATTGAAAATGATATCGCATACCTTGAAACGTTCAGGACCTGGAGGGAAGAGAGCCGCGTATCGGCGTTTCTTTATTTTATGCGCCGCTTTTGTACGCATCCATCGTTTATAGCCGACAGGAAGGTTATGGGACTGGCCCGTCGCCTGCTTACCTTTCCAGAGTCAAAGGTGGCTGAACTGCAGGAATGAGTGTTTGAAAATCTGTAACGCATCCGGTGCAAGGGCGAAATCTCACGGATTCAGGATGAAAGTTTACAGGGATGAATCCATTCTGTTTCACTTCAAATTGTTCAAGGGCTATTTTCATATCTGGTGGAAAAGTTTTTTTACCTGCGGGATTATAAGGAATTTTTCATGTTGAACTCAACAGCGGCTATTAACCTGCCTGGGAGAGTTTCGGTGAAAAAACAGGGGCGAAGGCGACTTTTGATGATCTCCTATTTTTTCCCTCCCCTGGGCGGATCAGGTACAATGCGGTCGGTGAAGCTGGCCAAGTATCTGCCGGATTACGGCTGGGACCCTGTGGTCATCGCGCCGAAAAATCCTGACTGGTATTATGCTGCAGATCCCGGCCTTGAGGCCGAACTTCCTGGTACTGTATCCGTATACCGGGCAAGCATGTTGAAGGCCGCATGGATTTATAGGGTCATGAATCCATTCAGAAACAAAAAGCTCGACCGCTGGATACAAAACTGGCTCCTTCATCCTGATCCCCAGGCGGGATGGATACCTGGCGTAATCCTTATGGGGAAGCGGATCATAGCTACCCAGAAAATCGATGCGATATTTTCCACCTCAGCCCCTTTGTCAGCCCATATCGCTGCCTGGATATTGAAAAAAAAGACACAGATACCCTGGGTTGCCGATTTCAGGGACGAGTGGTTTGAAAATCCCGATTTTTATTTCCCAACCCGGGTCCACAAGCGATTTCATTACAGGCTCGAAGCCGGGATTGTCAGGAAGGCGGATGTATTGACTGCGGCTGCCCCTGGTTTTTGTAATTTTTTGCATAAGCACGGCCCTCCTGCAGACAAATGCCGGGTAATCATCATGGGGTTTGATCCGGCTGATTTTGAAGATCCTGTGCCTTTGGCTGCTGATCTAGACCGGTTTTTTGCAGGCAGACTTCCCATTGAAAAAGAAAAACCGCCCGGGGGGGGGATCCCGGAAGCATCCGCCCGTGGAACACAACGGACGTTTACCATAGCCTTTTCAGGGCTATTCTATGGATCTTTCAAACCTGCTCTTTTCCTTGAGGTCGTAACGGGGCTTATGAAAGAAAAAAAGATACCAAAAGACCGGATCCGTATTTTGTTTGTGGGGGCAAACAGTCCCCAGGATGCCGGTTTTAAAGATGATACGGGCCTGTGCAGTTTTACAGGGTTTCTCTCCCACAAGGAGGCTGTTTCCGTGATCAGGCAATGTGACGCGTTGTTGCTTTTGTTGAGCAGGGAACGCGGGAGCCACGTAATACCGAGCAAGACATTCGAGTACCTTGCCGCTGGGAAACCGATACTGGCCCTTGTCCCGCCTGAAGGTGCGGTGGCCAGTATAATACGGGAGGCCGGCGCCGGTGTGGTGGCTGATTTTGACGATCCCGAAGATATCAGGCAGGCTTTTTTATCGATTTATTCAGCATGGGAAGCCGGGAGGTCGGCAGTTTGCCCGGATCCGACCCGGATCGCTTGTTATGACCAGCGGCGTATTACAGGTCAACTGGCATCGATTCTGGACGAGGTGGCGCGGTGAGGATAGCCTGTTTTGCCCGGACCAATTACTGGCAGGGAATCAAGGGCGGGATGGACGTTCATGCGCGCATCCTTGCGGAAGGACTGGCAGCGTATGGCCATGAGGTAATTGTCATCAGCACAGCCAGGCAGGGAATCGATCGGGTATTTCAGAGAAACGGTGTGGAATACCATCACGTACCCGGCACGGTCTTTGGATCACGGAGAAAGGGATGGCCCGAAAAAAGCAGGGACTACTTTCTTTCCCTTCACAGGGATCAGCCTTTTGATATTATCTGGAGCCATAGTTTCGATGCTTATGGCATGGCTAAGGCCATTGCCGGAGGCTATAACATATTGCCGCCCGTGATGCTTTGTCTTGCTGGAAGTATTGTTCAGGAATGCCGCTCGTATTTTGTTAATATCAAAGGGCTTGCCAGAAATCCGATTGGTTTGCTCAAAGGGGCCGGTGGTTTGCTTTACTCCTATTTTATCACCCAAAGGCCAATGCTTGCCCTGGCCGATGCAGTGGTAGCAGTGAGCCGGGCCGTGAAGACAGACATAGGGCGCTGGTTTGGGCACAGGTTTGAAAAAAAGATTATTGTAATTGAAAACGGAATAGACACGAAACTTTTTTGTCCCGATCCGGAATCCGGGGCAATGGTCCGTAAATCCCTTGGCATACCAGAAGATAGTTTCGTGATCCTTTCGTTGGGCAGGTTGACCCACGAAAAAGGCCATCACCTGGCCATTGAAGCCCTTGCCGCGTTGGTCTCGATGCAAAGGCCGGTTTTCCTTGTTATTGCCGGGGAGGGTCCATGCTTGTCTGAGTTGAGGATGTTGGCCGAGAAAAAGGGCGTATCCAGGCACGTGATCTTTGCCGGCTATGTTGAAAATGAAAAGACTCCCGGTCTTTACAATGCGGCTGATCTGTTCGTAATGCCCACTATGACCACCGAGGGTCTTCCTTTGGTCCTGCTGGAGGCCATGGCTTGCGGCCTGCCCGTTGCGGCGACGCCGAGCGGAGGCAACCGGGAGCTTGTGGTTCATGGCAGGACAGGATGGCAGGTTTCATTCGGGTCTGCAAAAGATCTTGTAGCATGCGCAGTGCAGCTCATGGACGATCCTGCATCAGGCAGAAAAATCGGGCTTGCGGCAAGAAATGAGGTTTGCCGGAAATACAGCATGGAGCGCATGGTTCATAAATACGAGACAGTAATGCGGTCTCTTTCGGATAAGCGTGCTTAATTTTCCTGTTGAATCGTTTTGTTCAGATTTTGTCCTGGCTCAGTTACGGATAAACGCTAACAGATCCTGGTTGAAGTATAATCTTCAATAATATTGATGGACTTTTTACAAGTCCATCAATAATGATGATCTCGTAAAAAAGCGAAAACGCTTTTTTACGAGACGGGGGAGGGCTTC
>CAYVIE010000204.1:0-4799 GCA_964451355.1 uncultured Desulfobacteraceae bacterium | reverse complement strand
AAGTACCTGCAAAACCTGCACGTAATCTTTATGAAGCATTACAATGTTTTATTTTTATTTCTTTTATTGTCAATTATATTGATCAGCCCCAAGTCGGAAACGGAATCCGTTTTGATAAAATTTTCATACCATTTTATGAAACGGATATCAAAGCCGGTATTCTCAGCAGAGAACAGGCGAAAGAGCTTGTCGAAGCCGTATGGGTTAAAATGCAGGAAGGCGGCTATGTCCAGCCGCCAATCTGGGTTAACAACGGTGGCGGAGGCTTGGGCTTTCAGACTATCACCTTGGGGGGTGTTGATAAGAACGGAAAGGATATTACAAATGAACTGACACATATCGCCTTGGAAGTGACTGGTGATATAAAAACAATAGCTCCGCAAATAGCCGTTCGCATTCATGACAAGACACCATCAGAACTTTATGAATCAATTTTTAAATGTATTTACAGTGGCAGCGGACAACCCGGACTGTTTAATGATAACGTTAATATTCCAAGGCTGCTCAGGATCGGAGCAACTATTGAAGAAGCCAGGGATTATGGTATCAACAACTGCATGCAACCGGTCATTCCCGGCAAAAACATTCATTACCGCGCCGGCCATACTGGTGCGTTTATACTTCCAATGTGTTTGAACCTTGCTCTTTCTGAGGGCAGATTCATGGGGAAACTCGTGGGCGCTGAGACTAGACCGGTTTCTCAAATGCATTCATTCGAGGATGTATGGGATGCCTTTTGCGCACAGGTTGATTATACAGGAAAGGTATTAACAAGTATTTCGAACATTGCAGATGTTCTCTTGAAAGAATATATTCCCCGCCCATTTCTTTCCGCTATACTTGATGGAAATATAGAAAAAGCCTGCGATATGCGAGATTGGGAATATCTTGGTATGCGTCACCATCTTGTTTTCGGATGCAATAATGCTGCAGGCGGATTGGCGGCAATCAAAAAACTGGTTTTTGAAGACAAGGCAATAAGCCTTAAGGAGTTTTGTGAAGCCGTGGATAACAATTTTGAAGGAAAATATGAAAATATCCGTCTCATGATTGAACAAAGTGTGCCCAAATTCGGCAACGATAATGATTATGTGGATTTTATCAGCAGGGATATCATGTTAAAAGTAAAAGACGTTGCTGATCATTCCATTGATATTTACGGAAACCCTCATTTGATAGACGGCACAACTGCTTCAGCACCCATCGGAATCGGAATGCTTTTGCCGGCTACATTTGATGGACGCAAGGCAGGCGAACCATTCCATGATGGAAGTATTTCGCCTGTTCAGGGCAAGGATACCAACGGACCAACTGCAACGCTTAAGTCTGTAGCGAAAATTGATCCCTTAAAAACAGGCAATTTTTATTAAACCAGAAATTTATGCCGGTATTTTTTTCACCGGCAAAATACAACTTAATGAAAAGTTACCTAAAAACATGGGGTGATCTAGGCATTCACCATATCCAGTTCAACTGTGTTGACCGCCCCTTATTGCTTGAGGCCAAAGAAAAGCCGAAATTACATGAAGGTTTAATTGTCAGGGTCGCAGGCTATTCTGCCTATTTTATCGATCTTGACAATCGCATGCAGGATGAAATTATTCAAAGGACGGAACAGTGTTTTTAAGTTGAACCAGCGGAATGCATGCTTCAATGAAGTAACTTGAATTGAGACCTAACTTTCGAAAAAACTTTCAAAAAAATTGTGGGCAGGTACAGGTCCTCGCGACCAGTGTGTAATGAATATTTTATTGGTATTTCAGGTAACAGCTGACTAAGTGATCAGGATATGAAATGAAGAATTCCCCTTCTTGCAACAGGCCCGTGATAATCGGCATTGGACAACATGTCAACCGGTCCGCTGATCCGAAGGATATTAAAAGTCCAATGGATTTGATCGAAACAGCGATACGAAAGGCCGAAGTGGATTCACAAATCGCCGGTTTGGCCCAAAAAACTGATACGATTTGTCTGGTTAATATATTGTCAAAGCAATATGATGATCCGCTTTCAGAACTTTCAAAAAGAATTGATGTTAAACCAAAACATCAAGCATATACCTGGGTCGGCGCTACTGCACCTCAATGGTTCGTTAATCAAACAGTGCGAAATATTATCTCAGGCAAGACACGTATCGGGCTGATTTGCGGCGGCGAAGCATTTCACTCCAAAAAAATTGAGGCCAAGATCAAGGGCACGGCTTTTCAGCAATGGGATTTCCCTCCTCAAAAATCATGGATGGCCGGGGATCTCAGGGATCCGATCACTGACCTGGAACTGAAATACGGTCTGGCATTGCCGATACATTTTTATCCTTTTTTTGAAAATGCCTTAAGATACCATGAGGGTCTGTCCATCGAGGAGCATAAAAAGGAATTGAAGGAATTTTGCGCCGACTTCTCTTCGATTGCGGCAAACAATCCGTATGCTTGGTTTCAAACACCGAAGGCAGCGGATGAAATTATACGTGTTTCAAAATCCAATCCAATGATATCATTTCCTTATACTAAGTTCATGTGCTCAATGATGCAGGTAGATCAGTCTGCTGCGATTTTTTTAACAAATGAGCAGACTGCATACGACCTGGGAGTTCCGACAGCAAAATGGGTTTATCCCGTGGGGGGCGGCGATGCTTCTGATATCTGGCATGTATCTGAACGGGCAAACTTATTTTCATCACCATCAGCCAAAATCGCTGCTGATATGGCGCTTGCCCAAGCCGGAATACATCTCGACTCGATTGATTATCTCGATCTGTACAGCTGTTTTCCCTGTGCTCCCCGCATAGTGCGTAATATGTTAGGTATAAACAAAAACGATCCCCGCTCTCTTACTATTACCGGAGGCATGCCCTATTTCGGCGGGCCGGGGAACAACTATTCATTGCATGCCATCTGCAGGATGGTGGAACTGCTCCGGCAGGATAAAGACAAAACAGGGCTGATTCATTCTCTCAGTTGGTTTATCAGCAAACATTCAGTTGGGGTTTATTCGGGAATATGGCGGCAAGCGGCCCAAAAGACCGGGCCAGACGCCGATCTCCGAAAATCAATTCTCGGTATTAATGGCCCCCGGGTAGTTGAACATGCTGATGGAAAAGCTGAAATCGAAACATATTCTGTTTTTCATGACAGAGACAGCACGCCTACAGACGCGGTAATCATTGGAAAGCTTGTTGATGGGAGCCGTTTTCTGGCGAAACCAGAACCCTGCTCCACGATGCTTGAAGATATGATGAACCATGAATTCATCGGCAGGCAGGGCGTCGTACGGCCAAAGGGAAATTTTAATTTTTTTCAAATCTGATTGCAGGTGACCATATGCATGTCGGAGTATTTGCAGATATTGAAGGTAGTTTCGGAATATGGCGTATGCGCCAATGCCGTATGGGAACACCGGAATGGCAGTATGGCCGTGTATGTTTAACAGATGATATCAACCATGTGATTCAGGGAGCCTTTAACGCTGGCGCAGATAAAGTCACGGTAAAAGATACACATGAAGTTGGATTTAATTGTCTTATTAATAAATTGGATCCCAGAGCCGGATATATTGGGGGCCATTTTGTCAAGCCGACCATGTTCGGCAAGATAACCGACTATGACCTTGTTTTGTATGTTGCGATTCATGCAGCATCGGGAACTAAGGATGCTTTTTTCCCCCATACACACTATGGAATCTTTTCACAGGTCCGTATAAATGGCAGCCCGGTTTGTGAAATGGATATATACGGGGCATACCTTGGCGAATTCGGTGTGCCCATAGGCTTTATCTCCGGGGAAGACATCGCCGTAAAACAGGCATTAAAAGCACTCCCCTGGGCAAAGGCGGTTGTGGTTGATAAACGTAAAGAGGCTTATACCAACGGAGAAATAAGCCTTCGTTATGTTGCCGAAGGGAGGAAGCAACTGAGAGAAACCGCCTCCTTGGCTGTCCGGGAAGCAACTAAAATGAAACCATTGAAACTCAAGGGGCCGTTTCACTTCGAAGCTGAATTTCGCAGCAAAGAGCTTGCGGATAAATTTAATACATGGAAATTCAGGCAAATCGGCAGAACGGTCGAATGGAAAGCTGACAATATGATTGAAGGTTTTGAAATGTTGAATAAATTAACATTCTTTCCCAAAAGAATATATCCTTTTCGAAGGCCATTATTGTTTTTCACGCGCTGCTATTATCGTGTTAAAAATACCTGGTTCGCCCCAGCACCGAATCCTGAAAATTCAGTGATAGCATAAAGCTCCATGAATTTCCGTCGTTCAGCAATACGAATTGCAGCCATAATTTCAGGCATAGCTTTGAATGATGACAAGATAAAAGAAATACCATGATTTTGTTAAATGCAAAGCATCATATAGGTCACCACTGCGCCAGCACGGCTATAAGTGATCTTATCCGGTTTCATGGGTATTCTTTATTCGAAGCGATATGTTTTGGTATAGAAGAGGGCCTGGGAATCTGGGATTTAAGTCCTTCCGGAACCAGCCCGAGCAAAATTGTTCATGTCCGGACCGCTGATTCGGAAAAGCGGTTTTTTAAAGGGATTGGCCACCCCTTTTTGTGGAGACAATTCGATGATCCGGGACAAAGCGAAAAATATCTCTGCCAAAGGCTGGATGAAAGCAAACCAGCACTTTTACGAACCGATATTTATCATCTGCCGTACTATCATTCCAGCACCCATTTCCCCGAGCACCTGATTACGGCGTGGGGATATGATGAGAAAGAGAAACTTTTTTTGTAATGGATATGGAACGGAAAGAACTCCTACCGGTCCCTTTTGATAAAATGCGGCTTAC
>CAYVIE010000203.1:0-4821 GCA_964451355.1 uncultured Desulfobacteraceae bacterium | reverse complement strand
TCGCCAGGGTTTTCAGTCCTATTTTTTCCGGAGGATCGGTATCCGTTTTTTTTCAGGTTTTATCAGTGCTGTAATAAAACAGGAAATGACTGATGTGACATCGGGTTTCAGGGCCTATGGAAGAAAGGCAATGGCTGTATTTGCCCATAAAAACAGGGTGGAAATCAGTGATATCAACCAGCTTATCCTGCAATGTTATTACGAGGGGGTACGGATAGTAGAGGTCCCTGTCATAATGAAAGAGCGTAAAAAGGGAGTTTCTGAATTTACGCCGTTTCGTTCCGTGTTGTTTCCGCTCAAAGGGTTGATCAATATCATAGGTTTTCTGCTTCAAAGGGGAGGGCAAAGATATTGAACTTGAAAATAAGAATATTCCTGTTGATTGCGGGGCTATTGTTCTTTTTCGTAACGCTGAAGCTGATCAAGAACAAAGAACTGCGCCCATCCTTTGCTATATTGTGGTTTTTCATATCTCTGATATTGATATCACTTCCGATCTTCAACCAGGTTTATAAATTTATTGCTTTCAATATTCTGGGCTTTGTCGATGCCACGAACCTGGTGTATATCATCCTGATAGGTTTTTTGTTGATATATTCCCTTGTCCTGACAATTTTTTTGAGCAGGATGTCCAACAGGTTGCTTGTGCTCATCAGTTTTTCTGCCATTCTTGAACATGAATTGAGAAGGCTGCGGGAACAGCGGGAATGAAAATTTCATTTTTTCAGTATCAAAATTTCGACTTTTTACGCTTGCATCATAATATGAGGAAGCTTTTTTTCTTAACTATGGGTAGTAGCTGCGAAAAATTAACAGACATTGGCGAAAGAACATAGATACACGTTAGTAACATTAATCAACGTAACTACATGTTATTCGAGAAGATTCAATATAATATTTCAATATTGAATAATGACTTATACATTATCAAATCCTGGACGTAGACAGCTTTATCTATTGATTTGATATGCCAAACAAAGCGAGTAAATTTATTTCTTATCTTTCGCTTATTCTTAAAAATTTCGTTCAGTTTGCGAGAGGATTTTTTATGTTTAGTAATTTTCCAAAAGTACGCCCCTCTTTACCAAGGGAAATTCAAGATATCTATGCTGAAATTTGTAAGTCAAATCGGGATGGACGGACATTTGCTTCATCATTGGCTCAGAAAATGGAATCGTGGATGCATAGGCAAGTTGCAAAAGATGTTGCCAGTTATAAAGATTCAGTAAAGGTTACATTAGAATTAGGTGCTGGTACACTTAATCAACTCCCATACGAACCGAATGTTCGTTGGTATGACATAGTAGAGCCTTTTATTGATCTCTATAAAAATTCTCCTTTTCTTGAAAGAATTAGGAATATTTACTCGGATATTTCTGAAATACCAAGTAGTAACTGTTATGACAGAATTACATCAATTGCTGCTTTTGAGCATATTTGTAATTTGCCAGAAGTAATAGCGCGATGTGCTCTTTTATTAGCAGAAAATGGTGTATTGCGAGCTGGTATTCCTAGCGAAGGCACATTTCTCTGGACTTTGGGTTGGAAGATTACAACGGGCTTAGAGTTCAGGCTTAGGCATGGGCTAAATTATGGTTTGATAATGAACTACGAACATGTAAATACGGCGAAGGAAATTGAAGAGGTTTTGGAATACTTTTTCAAGGAGATTAAATGCAAAGTATTTGGACTGTCTAAGTCAATTTCGTTATATCGGTATTATGAATGCCGGGATCCTATGGTTGACAGGTGCCATGAATTTTTAGGGAAGCTTACTTCATGATAGTAAATGATATGTTTATTTAACTAACTTATATCTTTTAACTAAATTAACTAATATTTTACGTTATAAGATCTTAATGGTATTCTTCAATGATACGATTTAATAGGCCATTGATCCGTTTCCCAGACGTCTCTATTTGTCGGCAATAATACGATCTGGTAACTTATTGCCTATGCTCATCTAGCATACAAGATGAAGATAACAGATCATGGAATAAAGAAAATATCAAATGATATTAAAAAACAAAAAGATTCTTGTTACCGGTGCGGATGGTTTCATAGGGAGCCATTTAGTTGAGCAACTCGTAGAAGAGGGATGCCGTGTCAAGGCGTTTGTTTATTATAATTCCAATAACAGCTGGGGATGGCTCGAGAATATCCCCGGTAATATGCTCAGTGAAATAGAGGTGGTTGCGGGCGATGTAAGGGATGCTGATTTTGTGAGGAAAACTACGGAAAACGTCGATATAGTTTTTCACCTGGCCGCTATTATCTCCATACCTTACAGTTACGCAGCGCCGGAGAGTTTCGTTGACACGAACATAAAGGGTACTCTGAACATATTGCAGGCGGCCAGGCTTGCATCTTGTGAAAGAATATTAATCACCTCGACTTCGGAAGTATACGGGACAGCCCGTTATGTTCCCATTGACGAGAAGCATCCCCTGCAGGCGCAATCCCCTTATGCTGCAACGAAAATAGGCGCTGACCGGATCGCCGAATCTTTTTACAGAAGTTATGACATGCCCCTGACCATTGTAAGGCCGTTTAACACTTACGGACCCAGGCAATCTGCACGGGCTGTTATTCCAACGGTAATAACCCAGCTGCTTTCAGGAAAAAGGAAGATCAGGATAGGATCATTGTCTCCGACCCGGGATTTTAACTATGTCAAGGATACGGTCCGGGGCTTTATTGAAATCGCCAGGTCTGATCAAACCATTGGAGAAGAGATAAACATAGCCAGCTGCAAGGAAATTTCCATAGGGGACTTGATAAATTTACTCATTGAACTTACAGGAATTGAAGCTGAGCTGGAGGTCGATGAGGCCAGATTGCGGCCCGAAAAGAGTGAAGTGATGAGATTGTTGGGCGATAACAAGAAAATCAGAAGGCTTACCAAATGGGAACCAAGGTATGATATACGAAAGGGTCTGAAAGAAACCATTGAATGGTTCAGGATAAAAAACAATCTCACATTCTACAAATCAGATATTTATAATGTTTGAAACAATAGTCGATTTCATAAAGGAGAAGTTTGCAGGAAAGCAAGTAATACAGCTTCATGAACCAGTGTTCGATGATCTGGAAAAAGAATTATTGATAAGGTGTGTTGAATCGACTTTTGTCTCATCTGTAGGTGAATATGTAGATCGATTCGAGGATGAGATCTGTAAATATACCGGGGCAAGCCATGCTGTTGCTGTTGTGAATGGAACAGCTGGACTTCATATCGCGCTTCATCTGCTTGGTGTGCACCCGGGTGATCTTGTCCTGACCCAGCCGGTGACATTCATTGCAACAGCCAATGCTGTTTCGTACTGCGGGGCAAAGCCGGTGTTTATAGACATTGACGCCGATACCCTCGGCATGTCGCCGGAAGCGCTCCGGAGTTTTTTACATGAGCAATGTATAATTGATGACAGCGGCGTATGCATACACAAGACAAACAGGCAAAGGATAGCCGCATGCCTTCCCGTACACGTATTAGGAATCCCCGCCAGAATCGATGAGATCGTTTCCATATGTGATGAGTTCAACATACCTGTAGTTGAAGACGCGGCAGAGGCCCTGGGCAGTTACTACGGAGAGAGGCATACCGGCAGGTTCGGTAAGATCGGGATCTTTAGTTTCAACGGCAACAAAATCATCACCACCGGTGGAGGCGGGATGCTGGTAACCGATGACAAAGATATTGCAAAAAAAGCGAAACATCTGACTACCACTGCCAGGGTTCCGCACAGGTGGGAGTATATTCATGACGAGATCGGTTTTAATTACCGGATGCCCAATATCAATGCGGCGTTGGGCTGCGCCCAGATAAAGAAACTGGATTCGTTTTTATTGTCAAAAAGGAGGCTTGCATCAGAGTACCAGACTTTTTTTGAAGATACTAAACTGGTTTTTGTAAAAGAGCCGCCAGGGGCCGTATCCAATTATTGGCTCAACGCTGTTTTGTTCGAAGACCAGCAAGATCGTGACGCTTTTCTTACCTATGCTATTGAGCGCGGGGTTATGGTAAGACCCCTGTGGCGATTGATAAACGAGCAGCAGATCTATTCGGATTCCTTGGCAGCGCCTTTACCCAATGCCGAATTCATATCTAAAAGACTCGTTTGCCTCCCCAGTAGCGTGATCCAATGAGCGAATCGTTTGATTCCAGCAAAAAGAACATCATCCTTGTCGGTGGGGGCGGGCATTGCACGTCCTGTATCGACGTAATAGAAGCCACAAGAGAGTTCAATATTGTAGGGATCGTTGAAAAGAAGGGAAAAACCGGCGGAGATCTTCTCGGCTACAAGATATTTGCCAGCGACGAAGAATTGCCTATCCTGATAGCCAGGTATCCTTATTATCTCATTACAGTCGGCCATGTCGGCATATCAAATCCCCGAAAGGCATTGTACGAAAATATACGTATGCTTGGCGGCCGTTTCCCGCATATTGTCTCTCCGTATGCTTATGTTTCACGGCACGCTCGAATCGGTGATGGTACGATTGTTCATCATAAAGCTGTAATAAACGCCCGGGCCGACATAGGGGAAAATGTCATTATAAACACGGCTGCTGTGATTGAGCATGATGTTGTTGTCGGCAGTCATTCGCATGTTTCAACGGCAAGCATAATAAACGGATGCTGCAGGTTAGGCCAAGGGGTTTTTATCGGTAGCAGGAGCGTGTTGTTTCATGGTGTTTCTGTGCCTTCGAACACGGTTATAGGTTCTGGAACCATAGTTACAAAGAACCTTGACAGGCCGGGTACATATTATGGGCAGCCCGCACGGTTGATCAGGGGAAATACAGATGAATAAGAAAATT
>CAYVIE010000202.1:0-5018 GCA_964451355.1 uncultured Desulfobacteraceae bacterium | reverse complement strand
TCATTGAAGATGCAATTATCAGGCAGATGCGATTAGCATCTGCGAAACTTTAGTTGCTAATAATAAAATATTTTGTGGCACATTATCATATGCCGCCACGAATTCAGGGTATATTTACGCAAGGCAATATGAATATGAATTTAAGGCTTACCGTGTCAAGGTATTTCAATTAGCTGCATCAGGTAAGAAAATTATTGCTGAAAAGCAAACCCACAAGCAATGATTGTTCTTGATCGCTTAAGGATCGAATGTTATATTTTTTTAAAAAACACGATCCAGATGATGCAACTACAGCTTCGACTTGAATGAGAAATAAAATTTTTCGGAAGATTATCATGGCGTTACAAGACACCCCGATAATACGCGATAAATTCGACTTTGAAATCGGTTACCTGAAGCAAAGTCCTTGCAAAATCTGCAGCGACTGCAACCTGCCGCATTGCTTTGAACACTGTGAAATCATAGAAAAAATTCAAATTATATTAGCTAAAGGTATTTCCTCATCCGGAAGCCATCCCTTTCTTGAAGTATAACCATCATGCCATAAAAATTTCTGTTAAATCACGCTTCACCTAAGGGTGAAAAGCAAAAATATTTTCTTATCTTATAACTGGAGGACCTTATGATGTTAAAGAGAACCGCCTTTGCAACTATTTTTACAATCCTGATATTCAGTTATGCGTTGCCGGCAGGAGCCCAGGATACGCATTTTTCAGCCGCTCTGCAGGCCAACCAAAATTCAGTGGAAGGCATCATCACAATTACGCTGCCTGTAGCCGGAAGCTTTATAGATGTGACCGGAAACGTCCTTTATGCGGAAGACAGATATTCCATCACAGGGGTTGGGCTGCTCGTAGGAAATGAAATCCTGACCGGTTTAACCGGTAAAATAGGTTTCCGCCCGGTTGCAGGAGTTTTGAGAAGAACAGGGAAAGACAGCGATATCCTTGCGGTCGGTTTCTCGCTTCAGGCTGAATATGATTTGTCAAAGGTTTATTTACAAAGAAACATCCCGTTATCATTGAACGCATCGGTTACGGCTTCTCCCAGCCCCCTATCCTTCGAAGATACTGACAACTATTTTGAAGCGACCGCAGGAATAGACATAAATGTACTTGAGAATGGAGCGGTAACAGCAATGTTTCGATATATAAATATCGATTCTGACAAGCCCGTATCGTGGAAAAAGGATGATGCAACCGGCTACATTGGCTTTAAATTCAAGTTTTAAAACCTTTGGCGGTAATTCATGATGGACTTGCAAAAAGTCCATCATCCGGCCGAGGGCGGTTTAGCCCCGGCCGGGGGTGGGGCTGGAACCATTTGAATTCATTTCAAATGGCGGGAGAGGGGAAGCCCTCCTCCGTCTCGTAAAAAAGCGTTTTCGCTTTTTTACGAGATTATCATTCATTTGATAAAAAAAGCCGGGGTCCAACGAAATGGTTTCGATGGATCCCGGCAAAAAAGGACCGGCTGAGAACTACCAGCAATAAATAATCAGTGCCAGGAAAAGGTGATCAATAGTTAATTACTCCACAGGAGGAGTTTCCGGCTTGTTGCTTTCCTTCTCATTGCTGACGACAATTTGATCCTTAATCTTTTCTAATTTTTTCTCACCTATCCCTTTAACTTTGGTCAGGTCATTGATGCTTTTAAACGGACCGTTTGTTTCTCTATAAGAAACTATGCGGCTTGCAAGCTCGGTTCCAATACCCTTTATCTCGGTCAGCTCATCAGCTGTCGCCTTGTTTATATCAATCTTTACGGGGGCGTCCTCGGCGTAAACAGACGATGCTAAGGGGAAAACCAGTCCAAAAGCGATGGTCAAGCATATGATCAGGTATAATATTCTTTTTCTCTTCATATTTCCTCCAACCAGATTTTTTGTATCAAACAGCGCCGGTAAAATCACAGCCGAATCCCTGTCAGCAATACCCTCCCCCGCAAGGCTGAATCATTTTGTGTCATCAAGGGTTTGTACTGAAATATTATGATAGTCTCGCATATAATGGTCTCGTAGAAAAGCATTTTTTGCTTTACCGTGAAAACACCTCCAGGGCTGGTGAGAGAGACGGACTTCTTTTCATTCCCGGGGTGATTACTGCTAATCATGAAAGTTTACGAGATATTCAAGCCGGGTGGATCGAACTTGCGGTCTTCCCAATGCATATAGCCCAGAACAGCCTTGCTAACTAAGTTTCTTATAGGTTCGGGAGGCCATGGGATGGTTTTCCTGTTTACAAAAAAAGTATCTGTCAGGTCGGTCTTGCGATCAAGTATAAGATCGGCCACAGTCCTGCCGTTCAAATGGGTGAGACTTACCCCGTGCCCCATACAGCCAAGGCTATAAACCAGCCTTCGATCTCCTATGCAGCCTATTGCGGGCGCCATGTCTACAGTAACAGATACCGGGCCGCCCCACCGATGCGTAAATCTGATATCTGATAATACAGGAAAAATCCTTTTCACATCGGCTTCTAGTCCGGAGAATATATCCGGGTTTTCATCCTTGTCCATCTCATCTCCATATGCCAGCGAAATGTCTCTCCCTCCCATCAGCAGTCGGTTGTCAGAGGTAAGCCTGAAATAATGCACAAGATTTCTTGCGTCCTCGATACCCTGCCGATTCTTCCAGCCGATCTCACGGAAATGGTAATCCGACAATGGCTCAGTCAGAACGATATGAGTGAATGCAGGCACCTGCTTGCGCTTAATCTGGGGTATCAAATGTGAATAGGCATTGGTGGCCAGAACCAGTCTTTCCGCGAAAATACTTCCTCCAGGAGTCCTGGCAACTATAGCTGGTGTTCCCGCATGTTTTGCAATCTCAATGACAGGAGTCTGCTCGTAAACAGACACCCCCATCCGTGTAATCACATCCTTCCATCCCCAGGCCAACTTGGCCGGATTAAGCAACCCACATCTTGGCTCCCACCATGCGCCCAGAAACATGGGGCTTGATACCTGGCTCTGGACTTCTTCTTTTTCCATCCACTCTATGCCCTCAAGACCAAGCTTATGGGCAATCTCTATCTCGTGTTGTATCCTTGCCTTATACTTCTCGGAAGTTGCAACCCGCAGGAAGCCGGGATGTTCGTAATCACAATCTATGGAGAGTTCATGGACCAGATCCCTTACAGTATCTACGGCTCTTTCCATATAATGATGAGCTTCCCTGGCTTTTGACTTGCCGAAACGCAAGGCGGTCAGTGAAAGAGTCAGCCCGAAAAGAGTCATGTTGAATCCGGCATTGCGGCCACTGGCGCCAAAACCTATAACTTCGGCTTCCAGCAAGGCCACCCTGATTCCGGGAGAAAATTTCAAAAGATGGTATGCTGTTGAAAGACCCGTAAAACCACCCCCGATGATTGCAACATCGACCTTAAGATCATGGTCCAACGGCTGAGATGGAATATACTGCCTGGTTGAAAGCCAGAAACTTTTTTCCTGAAAACTTCCCATGATGCGGCCTCCTTATTTTGTGATAAAACATTGGGGGAAATATTACCCTTGCGTATACCTGGAATCGTAAGCGTTTTCTCGTATACCTATTGCGTGAAGGCGGTTATTCGATAATAGTTCAATATTCATGCGGCTGCCAGCAAAAAAGACGGCGTGCGCAAAACGCAACGAAGAGCGGTCTATTTGTTTAAGGCGCAAAAGCAGTTAACAGTTATTTTACCGCAATTCGCTAATAATTAAATATGTTATGACAATATATCATTTTCCTTTACGAATTCAGGATATTGTCAGGCAAAGGGATGTTGAAGGCCAAGGATATCACTGTTATAAAGTGGCTTTACAATTCCGTGATTCAAGAAATTTCAGTTCTCCTGCCAGCACCATTGTCCGGCTCATTAAAAAACCTGCCTCCCTGGCAACCCTGATAGGACTCATATAGATTGAGTCAATCTCCATGGGTCGCCCGGCATCATAATCAAGCTTCATGCTGGGGCTATAATCTGCCATCAGCCGTGTCGCATTCATCATGTTGGCTGCGAAAGCATCAGGTATATCATGCCCGCATGCGTTGGCCGCACAAATCACCTCTTTCATTATAGATTCAAGGAGTGCCGCTAAAAATGGATCTTCAATCATGGGCTTTGTGGTTGAATCAAGTATTACAGACAGGCCGTTGAAAGGAATATTCCATACCAGCTTCTCCCATCTGGCCCGCTGTAGATCATCAGTAAGATGGACAGATACTCCAACGATCGAAAAAATATGCGCAACCTTCCTGAGCTGCTCGGTTATCCCCCCGGGTTTTCCATCAGGCCGGTAGGCTCCCATCCTGATAGAACCATAATCCAGATGCCTTATATGTCCGGGGCCGACCTTGTTGCTGCAAAGGAAACACAAGCCGCCCAGGACACATCTTCCTGGGGCAGCCGCGGCAGCATCAGCTTCCACTCCCAATCCGTTTTGTAGTACCAGGATAATACCACCAGGTCTGGCTACAGCCGGCAATATTTCTGGAAGGTTATGATTTGCGGTAGTCTTTAGGGCGACAATAACAAGATCACATTCGGGCATCTTTGCGGGATCGTTATAGGCCCGGACAGCAGGAAGTTCGAAATCACCGTCCTTGGACTCTATCATCATGCCGTATTTTGATACATGCTCATAGTCGCTCTTTAGCAGGAAATGGACATCCATGCCGTTTCTTGCAAGCAAAGCCCCGTAATAACCGCCGACCGCACCTGTACCGATTATTCCGATACGCAACGCCAATCCCTCCCGTTAGAACTGATTGTAAGCATATGTACTTAACTATTTATAACTGAATTGCACGGTACGAAATAATTTGTCTTCCCTGAGACAAGGGTTTCCAGTAACGAGATTTTTTATGAAAATTTATGATGTCCTGCCTGGTCATGAAAAGTATCATCTACGCCCGATGTATATTATGAAACAGCATACTTGCGAATATGATCCACGGATAATAATTTTATGAAACAATAGATTGTGTAACTATTCAGCGTAATTTTACGTGACTTACAGTTTTTGCTTCTCAAAAT
>CAYVIE010000201.1:0-5073 GCA_964451355.1 uncultured Desulfobacteraceae bacterium | reverse complement strand
TGTTTTCATCGTTTTACCCTTTGCCATAATAAGCCCTACACCAACAATAGCGCCCACGCAAAATGCTACCATAAGTGCCAAAAACGTCGCTATCGGACCAAGTAACAACCCAATAGCAATCGCAACAAACGCATCTCCATACCCCATCCATGTTTCGTGTGACACATAACTGAGTCCAAAGAAAAAACAAAATGCTACAAGTGCACTAATGCTGTGTGCAAATGTCTTGCTCTGCAAAAAGCCTTCGGACAAAGTACCCGCATCAATATCACTCATAATATTTGCCGGTATTGTTGCACGCATGCCCAGTGCGATAGGCAATACTCTCAGAATGCTTTCCACTGGTGAGATGGGGCTTTTCAAGGTAATTATAATTCTTGTACTGATGGTTGCTGTTGTCGCATTTATCATATTCATGGAGCAGGGCCAAAGGAGGATCCCCATCCAGTATGCCAAGCGTGTGGTTGGAAGGCGTATGTATGGAGGCCAGAGCACTCACCTTCCCTTGAAAATAAACACATCGGGTGTTATTCCGCCGATATTCGCATCATCACTTATTATGTTTCCGGCGACTATTGCCAGTTTCTTCAAGGAGAATGAATGGATGCAGCTTGTCTCGTCCGCATTGCGGCCTGGCGCATTCATTTATGAATTGCTTTATGTTATATTTATATTTTTTTTCTGTTTCTTTTATACGGCTATTGTCTTCAACCCGGCGGATGTAGCCGAAAACTTGAAGAAGTACGGGGGATTCATACCTGGTATACGGCCCGGCAAGAGGACTGCGGATTACATTGATAAGGTTTTGACCCGGATTACCCTGGGCGGAGCACTTTACCTTTCTGCTGTATGTGTTTTACCTTCGATTTTGATGACGAAATTCCACGTTCCATTTTATTTCGGTGGTACCGCGTTGCTCATTGTTGTCGGTGTTGCTATAGATACCGTGCAGCAAATTGAAGCACACCTTATAACCAGGAATTATGAAGGGTTTCTTACTGCGGCATCGGGTAAAAAGAAACGGTGATAAATTTACTTTACATGGGCAGAGGAGTATCTGAATATTATCCCTGCCTGGGATCCCAAATCTTATATATGAGCAAGTGAGGAACCAGGTATGCAGAAAGAGGAACCTATCAGGGTGCAGGGGAAGGTGATTGAGGCTTTGCCCAACGCCATGTTCAAAGTTGAACTTGAAAACAAGCATCAGGTGCTTGCGCACCTATCCGGCAAGATGAGGATGCATTATATCAAAATATTGCCGGGAGATACGGTTACTGTTGAACTGTCTCCCTATGATCTTACGCGGGGCAGGATAACATATCGCGAAAAATAGATATTTAATGCCCATCATAGCAGCAAACAATCCTGCTGGATGTATTTGCCAGACAGATTATTGCAGGATTTTATACGCTCTTGCGGCATTAAAATATATGATTAATCATAAACGAATATTTGCTGAATATTCGTTGACCAAAGGGAGAATGCAGCAATGAAGGTAAGAGCATCTGTAAAGAAGATTTGTCGTGATTGCAAGATCATCAAACGCAAGGGTGTGGTAAGGGTGATTTGCAAGAATAAACGTCATAAACAGCGCCAGGGTTAACCAGTACAAGGAGGCACACGTTGGCAAGAATTGCAGGAGTCGATCTGCCGAGGGGGAAACGTATCGTCATCGGATTAACCTATATTTACGGTATCGGACGTTCCAGAGCGAAAGAGATACTTTCCAGGCTTGGTATAGATGAGAGCCTAAAGACCGATGATTTGACTGATAGCCAGGTAAGCTCTATCAGGCGGATGATTGATAACGAATATAAGGTTGAAGGTGAGCTCAGGGCTGAGGTTTCCATGAACATAAAGCGCCTGATGGATCTTGGCTGTTACCGTGGACTCAGGCACAGGAGATCTTTGCCTGTCCGTGGCCAGAGAACACATACCAATGCCAGGACAAGGAAGGGTCCGCGCAGGACAGCTGTAAAGAAAAAGGGAGGCGCAAAGAAGAAATAGGCCCTACCCGAGTATGTGTATGTTGGTTACAGGGAGTAAATCAGTTTGTGCATCATGGAAGGCATGTATTGATAACTGATGTTGCTTACTTGTTGTTGCGAGCAAATGCCGCCACTTACGGTAATGAAACATAGGAATTGAGGCAGGTCGATATGGCAAGACGTAAAGTTAGTCGAGGCGGAAAAAAGAAGCTGAAAAACATATTAAACGGTATTGTTCACATTCAATCCACATTCAACAATACCATAATTACCATAACAGATCCGGCTGGAAATGTTGTTTCATGGTCCAGCTCTGGTGTTGTCGGTTTCAAGGGATCCAGGAAGAGTACGCCTTTTGCAGCTCAACAGGCATCAGAGGATGCAGCGAAGAAGGCCATGGAACATGGAATGCGCAATGTTGAGGTTTATGTAAAAGGACCTGGACCTGGCAGGGAATCTGCAATAAAGGCGTTGCAGTCAGCCGGTTTGAACATTGTTATGCTAAAGGATGTGACTCCGGTTCCCCATAATGGCTGCAAGCCGCCCAAACGCAGGCGAGTATGAATTCATCTACTTGACTTCCTTGCATTAATTCCTGCCGACCTGGGATATCCCGGGGGAAGGATGATGCAAGGGGGCGGATTTAACAGCAAATTTAACTATTAGTTGATGAATTTGATTGATGTACTCAGTCAAAGGTCAAACAAATTGAATGTCATCGATAAAGCTAAATCAGCTCAAAGCAGAGGGAGGTAGCATTGTCAAGGTATCGCGGATCCGTCTGTCGACTTTGCCGGCGGGAAAACTTAAAGATGTTTTTGAAAGGGGACCGGTGCTATTCTGACAAGTGTGCATTTGACCGGCGAAGCTATCCCCCGGGACAGCATGGCCAGAGAAGAGGTGGAAAAATCTCTGATTACGGCCTGCAGTTGAGGGAGAAGCAGAAGGTTAAGAGATTATATGGTTTGTCGGAAAAGCAGTTCAGGATATTTTTTCAGCGCGCTGACGGCCAGAAAGGTGTTACAGGCGAAAATCTTCTTGTTCTTCTGGAAAGGCGTCTTGATAACGTGGTATACCGTCTCGGATTCGCCGAGTCCAGGGCGCAAGCCCGCCAGTTGGTACGCCATAATCATTTCCTGGTAAACGGCCGCAAGGTCAATATTCCCTCTTATCTTGTAAAAATCGGGGATGTCATAGAACCCAGGGAGAAAAGCAAGAAGGTGCAGGTTATTCTGGATGCCGTAGAGGCTGTGATAAGACGTGGTATGCCCCAATGGCTGTCCCTGGACAAGGACAAGATGCGGGGTACTGTGACGTCGTTCCCGGTAAGGGAAGACATAACAATGCCAATCCAGGAGAACCTGATAGTAGAGCTTTATTCCAAGTAACTCATCGGCTGCGATCCGGACAAGGTTCGCAGCCGTGCCGTATCGAATATTCCCTCCAGCAACTGTCCGGCTGTTTGGCCAATTTACGAGTTTAAACGGTGACATTCCCTTTGATATGGGAGAGACAAGATGCCTTTGAACGAATTGACGTTTTTGAACTGGCGTGAAATCATCAAGCCCGAAGGGGTTAAGGTTGACTCGCAGACAGACACTTACGGTAAATTTATCTGGGAACCCCTGGAACGTGGCTTTGGAATAACAATCGGTAATTCTTTGCGCCGTATTATTTTGTCGTCTCTATTTGGATCGGCTATTGTTTCCGTGAAAATAGAAGGCGTAATGCATGAATACTCCGCAATTCCGGGTGTCTTGGAGGATGTCTCCGAGATAATCCTCAACCTGAAACGGGTGCGCCTGAAGATGACCGATCCTGAACCAAGAAAGCTTGAACTCAAGGTAAAGGGTCCCACGGAAGTAAAGGCTGCTGACATCATTAGCCCTGACGGCCGTGTGGAAATAATGAATCCGGACCAGCATATTGCTACTCTGCAGCCCGATGGTTCCTTGGACATGATCATGACCGTGAAGGCTGGCAAAGGTTATGCCCTTGCAGAAGCCAACAAGGATCCGGATGCTCCCATCGGTACCATTCCCATAGACGCAGTATTTTCACCTGTCAGAAGGGTCAATTATACTGTAGGTAATGCCAGAGTGGGCCAGAGGAGTGATCATGACAAGCTGACGATGGAGGTATGGACGGATGGTTCCGTCAGGCCGGAGGATGCTATTGCCTACGGTGCAAAGATCCTCAAGGAGCAGCTGGCTGTGTTCATCAATTTTGACGACGAAGCCCTTCCAGCAAAACCGAAGAAGAAAAAAGTAAAAGAAAAGCCTGAATTCAACGAAAACCTTTACCTTGATGTAAATGAACTGGAACTTTCGGTGAGAAGTGCGAATTGCCTCAGAAATGCTAATATTCAGAAAATATACCAGCTAGTGCAAAAGACTGAGGCAGAGATGCTCAAGACCAAGAATTTCGGCAGGAAATCTTTGAATGAGATAAAAGAGATCCTTGCGGAAATGGGTCTTTCGCTTGGCATGAAGCTGGAAGGTTTTGTGCCGCCCGAGGAGGACTCCAAGGCAAAAGGGAGGAAATAAAGATGAGACATCGTAAATCAGGACTCAAGCTGGGGCGTACACCAAGCCACCGCAAGGCGATGTTCAGAAACATGGTGACGTCCCTGTTCAAATACGGCAGCATAAGAACCACTGATGCAAAGGCAAAAGAGATCCGCAGGTGGGCAGACAAGATGGTGACCCTTGCCAAAAGGGGTGACCTCCATGCGAGGCGGCAGGCCCTTGCAGTAATACGCGAAAAGGAAGTTGTGCATAAGCTTTTTGCTGAAGCAGGCGAAAAGTTTGGAGACCGTGAAGGTGGGTATTGCCGGATAATCAAAATAGGCAGGAGAAAAGGAGATGGCGCCCCTCTCTCTCTTGTGGAACTAGTTGAGACCACCACTGGGGTTGGCAAGCAGGAGGGCTGAAAAGCAGGGATACATAAATCGGGATTTGATATAAATTTTCTGGCCGGGCATCTGGATCTGCCCGGCTTTTTTTATCATTCTTTCACTATCTTTAAATCTCACTTTCAACACCCTTTTTCTATGGTTTCAGATGAATTTATTTTTCCGTAA
>CAYVIE010000200.1:0-5095 GCA_964451355.1 uncultured Desulfobacteraceae bacterium | reverse complement strand
TCTGTGTGTTTACACCATCGCGCCGGTATAACCTGCATTCTGCAAACGGGCGGGGGTAAACCCCGCCCCTACGAAAAACACGTTATCCATGCATGAGAGCGGGGATGATGGGATATACCAGGTTCATACGAAATATATGCTATATTTGTGCCTGTAACCGGGAGCGGGTTGGAAACAGCAGATAAACCCGCTTTATACGTGGTGATACATAAGGCTAATGGGTTGTTTCATTTTAACGGGATATGCCAAGCGCACGAGGCCTGCCACGTCGCACCAACATTCAAACAAAACGTAGGGGCGGGGTTTACCCCCGCCCGCTTGGGCCACTCATGCTGCCAATAACGATAATATTTAACCCGGATGCACGTTGCGGGGCCACATAAAGCAAGGCATGCTCAAAATATAATTGATGGACTTTTTACGAGTCCATCATCAATAGATAATTTATTAAATATTTGGCCGGCTGCAAGGAGGGCGTTTTGCAGCCGGCCATGGGACCTACCAGCACCCTCTCGAGTGGCGGCCGGAAGTTCCGGTTTGTCAGGCCATTGCTTATCAGACGCGTTGCCGTTTTCAGTAGTTCCTGTTATTGATATATTTTACTGAACCTGCTGCATGGATACACCAGGCTCATATCCGCCCGTATTTTGTTGAAAACCTGAAAAGGATCCAGGTTGAAAATATATGAGCGGGCATCAAACAGATATGAACACAACGGCCAGGAAAAAAAGATGAGCAAAGAAAAGCATATTGTGCTTGTGGCGGATGATGATCCCGGCACGAGGCTGCTTGTGAAAAAGAAACTGGAAAAGTCCGGATACCATGTAATCCAGGCAAAAAACGGCAAGGAAGCCATGTCCAGGATGACCACGGATGTTTCGGCCGCTGTCCTGGATCTTGAAATGCCTGATGCAGACGGCCTTGAATGCCTGAGGTATTTCAAAAAGAATTTTCCCTACCTGGCTCCTATAATGCTCACGGCATCCGACGATGTAAGCACTGCTGTGACAGCAATGAAGGAGGGAGCCCTTGATTACATAACCAAGCCCGTTGTACCAGGCCAGCTTGTCGCCCTGGTGGAAAAGGCGGTATCGGCTTTCATGCAGTCAAAAAGATTGGCTGAAACTGAAAAAAAGCTTGAAAGAGCAAGAAAACACGAGCTGTTCGTCTCATCCCGGATACAGCAGAACCTCCTTTTGGGCCATCCACCTTCTGATCTTGAAGGTTTGCAAGTCGCCCATCTCTCTTTGCCCTCAAGGGATATTGACGGCGATTTTTATGATTTCATCCGCCAGACACCCGATACCCTTGATATCCTGGTTGCTGATGTAATGGGCAAGGGTATCATGGCCGCATTCATGGGCGCAGCCTTGAAAAGCGCATTCCTGCGCCAGATAAACGAGATGACCTATGCAAAGACAACAGCTTCCATTCCCGAGCCTGAAGCCATCGTGGATGCCGTGAAAGAAAACATGATATCCCAGATGGAGGAACTGGAAACTTTTGTTACGCTTTGCTATGGCCGTTTTATTCTTTCCGAGATGAAGTTCGTTTTTGTCGATTGCGGGCATGTAAGGACCATACATTACCAGGTAACCGCACAAAAGGCGTCTTTTTTACACGGGGTAAACATGCCTCTGGGCTTTCCGGATCCTTCTCCCATGCAGCAGTTTGTTGTTCCGTTTAAACCGGGCGATCTTTTTGTTTTTTATTCAGACGGGTTGACCGAGGCGGTCTCTCCGGATGGTGAACCGTTCGGGGAAGACAGGTTGAAGGACTTTATAGTTGAAAACAGCGGAAAAGAGCTGCAAAGCCTTGTTAATTCAATAAGGGAAGCTGTTGTCTCCCATACAAAAACGACCGTATTCAAGGATGATTTCACCATAGTGGCGGTTCGTGTAGGACCGGTTGTATCGGCAAGGACGGATCTTCTGGATGCCGCTGAACTGACCCTTTCAAGCGATTTGAAAAGGCTTGAGATGTTGAGAATGTTTGTTTCAGCATTCATGGACAGGTGCGTGAAAACGAGCCTGGATGAAGGCAGGAAAGCCCAACTCCTTGTGGCTGTAACAGAGGTTATGACAAATATCATAAAGCATGCCTACAGGCAAAAAGCGGGTAAGCCTGTCAGGGTATTTGCAAGGAGTTATCCAGACAGGATAGAGGTTGAGTTCCATGACTGGGGCATTGGATTTGATCCTGATTCGGTGCCTGAACCGGTGCTGGACGGCTCCCAGGAAAACGGTATGGGATGTTACATAATCGCCCGGTCCGTGGACGAGGTCATATATTCAAGGGATGAGAAAGAGAGACGTAACAGTACCCTTCTTGTTGTTAACCTGAATCCGTGACGGAAACTGGTGTATTGTTGTAGAAATCGTGCAAGGCACAATAAATAATATATATAAGGAGAATCGGATTTGAGCCTGCTTGAAGCCATAATACTTGGAGCCATACAGGGCGCTACCGAATTTCTACCTGTAAGCAGTTCCGGGCATCTGGTTTTTTTTCAGCAATTTTTTTCAGTGAATGCGCCGGCAGTATTATTCGACGTGACCCTGCACGCCGGGACCCTGGCGGCGGTACTCATATTTTTCAGGAAAGATATAACAGAGATCATAAAGGCGCTTTTTGCATTCCCAAGGGATTTGAGCCGATCCCATGACCATGACCTGATATCCTGTTTTTTTTCTGACAAAAACAGGGCCTTGGCAGCCATGATAATCGCAGGATCCGTGCCCACCGCTGTTATAGGCCTGTTTTTGAAAAGGTATGAAGACCTTCTTTTTTCCTCTCTTGGTCTTGTGGGATTTGCGTGGATTTCAACGGGTATCCTTCTTTGGTTCACAAAGAATCTTCCGTCGTCAAAACAACCGGGGGATATCAACTTTTTCAGGGCATTGATGGTGGGAATAGCCCAGGGAGCAGCTGTTGTTCCGGGGATATCACGGTCAGGAACCACTATTGCCTGTGCTCTTTTTCTCGGTGCCGGCAGGGATGCCGCGGCCCGTTTTTCATTTCTTCTGTCCATTCCGGCTGTTTTTGGCGCGCTGATCCTGGAGCTGGCCGGCCATGCCCGGCAAACAGTGTTTCCTGCAAGCCTTCTTGTTGCAGGCACCATATCAGCTTTCGTGGTCGGATATATAGCCCTCAAGATACTTGTATGGATGGTGAACAAGGGCAGGCTTCAGCTTTTTTCTCCTTATTGTCTCTTTATGGGTGGATTGACTTTGTTTCTTGCACTGGCATAACTATGAGCAAAACAAACAGATCCGATACGCTCCTTATATGCGGTTTTCCACTGGATGATATGGATGCTGCCATGGCGGTATCAAGGATATTTTCCATGAAGTCCGAATTTGATACCGATGCAAGGACCCGTAATGTCTTCCTTATAAATGCGGATCTCTTGCGGCAGCTTTTATCTGTCATGAAAAGGGGAGAACACAGCCTGGCCAATGCCGTGCGCCAGTCTGACCTTCTCCTGCCGGTGGGCAGGAGCGTTTCCTGGGCAGCGGGACTGTCAGGATCTCCTATAGCAAACAGGATCTCCGGGAGAGAGTTTTTTTCACTTTTTTTTTCAGAGGCAGCAAGAAAAAAGGCTTCCGTCACCCTTGTGGCGGGGGGAGGTGTGGGGATCAGGGATATCGCATCCAGGATATCGGATAAATATCCTGGATTAAAGCTTGCCGGGTTCAGGGAGATAACCTTTTTCGAGAAAGCAGAATCAGGCGCAAAAACTTACGAGAGAGTAGTTTCATATATTAACAGCACGGGTGCTGATTTTCTGCTTGTCGACTTGAGCAGGCACGATGCCAGGCTCTGGTTTGAAAGGTTCAAGGACAGGATATATCTTCCGGTTATTATAGGTTTCTGCTCCCTTGACTACATAAAGGCGCGGGCAGACAACAAGGCTGTTTCAGTGAGCACATCGAGCATCTATGATTTCGGGTCCTTTGTTTCAAGCATTGCCCGGTTCACCGGAAGGTTCTTATTAAGGCTTGCATACAGCATCTCCCTTTTGTTTACCCTGCTGTTACCTTTTGTATTACACCAGAAAGTGATGTACCTGAAGACAAGGCTTTTTTCAGGCAGGCCCCTGTTTCCTCCGGTAAAAAGCAAGGAGTCAAAAACAGCGGCAGGCGCATCAGTAAAGATAATCTCTCTTCCGGATCCCCTTGATGCTGCCGTTGTAGATGAAATCAAACCCCAGATAAAACAGATCATAAAAAAAACACCAAAGGTCATAGTGGATCTTTCAAACGTGGAATTTATAGATTCTTCAGGCATAGGGCTTATTCTTTCCTTGTTGAGAGAAGCTTCACAGCAAAACAGGGAGGTATTCCTCTCCGGTGTCAGCCCTTCTGTTTACAGGACCTTCAGGTTAAGCCGCACCCTTGATTTTTTCGGGAAACAGATGTTTGCTACCATTGAGGATGTCATAGAAAGTATTGGAAAGAGAGGGAAAGATGCCGCATTTTATTACCTGGCCCTGGTCTCTGAAAAAGCAGTTGTATACCATTTTTTCGGCGAGCTGGATGCCGCCCACCTGATGGATCTGGACCCAGGTGAGGTTATTTTGCCCATTGATGAAAAGCATGTCATATTGAATCTTTCAGGGCTTCATTTTGTTGACAGCTCCGGGTTGAGGCTGTTTGTAAAGATACAGCGCCATGCGTCAAGAATGGGCAAATACTGCGTTCTATGCGGGGTCAGGGATCATGTGTTGCAGATAATACGGACAACCAGGCTGGACCGCCTGTTTTACATGGAGCCAGACATAATATCAGCCCAGAAGCGATTGGATATGATTGCAAAGACAAAAAGCTTGGATGCTGGTCCAGCATAATTCATTAAACGAAAAGGGAATGACAGATGTTTAACAATCTGCTTGTAACCGGTGGCTGTGGATTCATTGGGACGAATTTCATCAGGTACCTTTTTTCAAGAAAGGATTTTTCAGGAAGGATAATAAACGCAGACAAGCTGACCTATGCAGGAAACCCGAAAAACCTGGCAGATATTGAAGATACTTTCAAGGATCGTTATGTTTTTGTAAGGGTTGATATCAGCGATCCAGGTGTGGCAGAGAGCC
>CAYVIE010000199.1:0-5137 GCA_964451355.1 uncultured Desulfobacteraceae bacterium | reverse complement strand
TGTTCAGCACACCTGGATGGAATCTCGATATTGTCGAGAGGAACCCCGTGGAAAAAGGCCTTATGCTCGAGCGTGATATGGGCCTCCTGGTCAGCGGGCGGTTTATAGGGCTCGGACAGGCGGACGGAAAATGCTCCGGCACAGAGATGGGCCATGAAAAGTCTGGTTATGGCTTTGGTTATGACATAGGCGTCTTCAATCCTGCAGAGCGTTCAAAGGCGGTCGCCAGGGATGAGGATCTGGCAGCAGATGACAGGGTAACAGGTGATGCGCTCGCATATGCCGCGAGAATCCATTTTGATTACGGTGATCCTTTCCACTTCGAGGCATCCTATGGTGTGAGCCAGGAAGCCGGCGGGAATGATACCGAGGATTACAAGGTATTCAATACCGGTATCCATTCCTTCCTTAATCCATTGAATTTAAAGATCGAGTACACCAAGGGAGAAAATATCCTTGGTGTCAAAAACGAGGATCAAAGTGTTATCAGCGTGATGTGCGGATTTTTGATTTCGCCAAGGGTTGAGGCTGTGATCAAGCATTACCAGGCCAAGGCCGAGCCGGCTGCCGGAAATGATTCAGACCTGGGCAACACCTATTTTGGTCTGAATTTCTATATTGTCGATCTGGGCAAAGCACAAGCGGATATCAAGCGTAAGGACTACCGCAAGCTCCAGTCCAATCGCATCCAGGTCAACTACGTCATGACATCCCAGGATGATGGGGATGACTGGACAGGTCACTGGGGATATACCGACGATGCGATCCTGGTCCAGTGGCAGTACAAATTTTAAGGTAGATCCATGAAATCAAGGGGGTGCTTCATTGATGGGAACACCCCCCTGCTTCATGGCTTGATGGCCGGTGGGGCTGAATTTTGCAGCACGAGGATTACTACCGGCTGATCATCGCAATGCGTAGCTACAGGTTCATATATTTTTTCATAATTATTGGCATTATCTCGTTATTGAAAAAGATGGTGATTTCTGGTTATAGATTATAACACAGAACACTTGGAAAAAGCGTAGCTGGCATTGGGGTCTTCGTGGTCCTGGTGGAAATGAAGGTAAAAAATAAACTTGATCAGGCGGGGACAAAATCTGAGAAATTCATATAATCATATAATAATACATCTTAATATTATGATAATTTTAATACAAAATTAAGGAGGAAGAAATGGAGCATGGAGGCGGAAATCAAGGCAAGAAAGACTCCATTCTCCCCAAAGGGCCGGCAGCTGAAAACAAGGTCCAGAGTACGGGGTGGAAGGAGCTTTACCTCAAGGAAGACTGGTGGGCGATCTGGCTGTCTTTGGGAATAATTCTCGTGGCCTTTATGTTTTTTTCCCGGGGCGGCACCATAAAATGGATCGCGGTAAAGCCTGGGAAATGGCACACGTTGGGGCAACTGGGATCTGATTTCATCAATCACATCGGCCAGTATATAGCCCAGTTCATTATGTGGCTTGTGGTGTTTTGTGTGAGTATGAAAGCCATGCGCTTTGATCTGAAGGAGTTTATTCCTTCTTTCATTTTCGTATATGTCTGTTCCATTATTATTTTCATGATAGGCGCATGGGACCAGGCCCATCATTACAATCTCGAGCCACCACTTGTCGCGCTTTTGTTCGGCATGCTTATCGCCAATTTCATCGGCCTGCCCAAGTGGATGGATACGGGGTTCAGGGTTGAATATTACATAAAAACCGGTATTGTGCTGCTTGGAGCGACCCTCCCGTTTACTCTGATAGCATGGGCGGGGCCTGTCGCCGTAGGCCAGGCATCCGTTGTTTCAATAACAACTTTTCTGGTTATTTTCTTTGTCGGCCGGAAGCTTGGCCTTGACCGTCGTCTTTGCGCCACGCTGGGCGCCGGCGGCGCGGTCTGCGGTGTTTCCGGCTCCATAGCGATTGCAGGCGCTGTGGGGGCGAAAAAGGAGCATGCGCCCATAGCCATTACAATGGTTATTATCTGGGCGATCGTCATGATCTTTTTCCTGCCCATAGTATCCAGGATGCTGCAACTCCATGCCGGTATAGCAGGGGCGTGGGTTGGAACTTCCGAGTTTGCCGATGCGGCCGGGTTTGCAGCCGCCCAGGCATATGGAAACCTTGCAGAGCATCTGCCCGGGATTCCAGGCACATTGGATGACGCAGTCTGGGCCTTCACCCTCATGAAGGTAGTGGGCCGTGACATATGGATAGGTATCTGGGCGTTTGTCATGGCGATCATATCAGTGACTTTCTGGGAGAGAAAAAGCGGAACAAAGCCGAGCCCGGCCGAGATCTGGTGGCGTTTTCCCAAGTTCGTCCTCGGTTTTTTCATCGCATCGATGATCATGACCGTCATTTCCAGCCAGTATACTTTTGCCGAGTATAATCAGATAGTCAAACCGATGCTTGTGGCTCCCATCAAGGCCCTGCGTACATGGGCTTTTATATTCTGCTTTTTCAGCATCGGTCTTACGACTCGTTTCAGGGAGCTGGCTCAGACAGGGGCAAAACCGTTCTGGGCGTTTACCTCAGGTGTCGTGGTCAACGTGCTGCTCGGTTTTCTGCTTTCCGCCGTTGTCTTTGCGCATTATTGGACAAACCTGTCACACTGATTAATCCGACACGGCAAACCGCAATTTTACGGTTTGAAACGGGCGGGGCGATCCCGCCCGTTTCAAACCTGCAACATGGTATTCATATTCGCGTGAAGTTAAAATCACTGGCATGTGATTTTCATATACCCGGATGATTTTAATTCATGATCGCTTACGAGGTATCTGATATGGCAAAAAAAGTGAAAAAAGAGGCTGTCTGCTTCAACTGCAAATACTTCAGAAACGAACCAGCATATCTCGAATCGGTTTACAAGGGATTTTCAACCCTTGGATCTGCGCATGGCTCGGTCAGGAAGGACGATGGAATCTGTGAAAAGCGGGAACTCTATCTTTCCGCATGGGACTGGTGCGATGATTTCACAATATCAAACCCATAGCTTTTTCAACGCTTCAAGCCTATAACAGATGCAAACCTGGGCGTTGCGTGGCCGGCCCTGTAAGAATAAAGCAGGTGGGTATTGCATCTGGTGCAAATAAAAGAGTTTTCTATATTTTTTTCCGGTATTCCAAGGGCGTTCATCTTGTCAGACACGGCCTGCCAGAGGTCGAAACGGTATGATTTACGCCTGTATCCATGAAGTTCTTCAGGGAATTCTTTTTTAAAGTTTATAAATTCCGCGCAGCATGGTCCCAGGGAAGGACCGATACCAGCAGCCAGGCAGCTGGGATCCGCATCGAAGGTTCTGGTTATAATCGATATCGTCTTTTCTATGATGCCCGCGGCAAGTCCTCTCCAGCCGCAGTGTATGGCAGCCACAAGACTCCTTTGGGGTTCGTGCAGAAGCACTGGGATACAGTCTGCGGTCTTTATCATGAGAAGAACACCGGAACTTGTTGTCACGATAGCGTCTGCTTCAGGGATCCGGAAATTTCCACTATGATCGATAAAATCATCCGGGAAAACCGCAACCCCGGTTCCGTGTATCTGCCGTGCTTCAGCCACAAAGCGAAAACCCAATGCCTTGTTGATCTGGCTTTTGGATACAGGGGTGGTATAATCGAGTAGATTGCCGGAAGCCGTTTTTTTCAGGAAAATTCCATGTACCAGGCCGTCATAACGAGACAAGGTCTGGAAAGAAAAAAAATAGATATCTCTGCTTTTATTCAGCTTCATACGGGTTTCACCAGGTATTTACATTGTTTCATCCTTTTTGTGCAAATCTGCTGACTATTGTTTCGATAATGGCGGTTGTCGAGCGACCGGGCACAAGGGGGATCCTTTTTACCTCGCCTCCGTAAGCCTTGACAAATCCTGCGCCGATTATATCTTTCTCGTCCCAGTCCTCACCTTTTACAAGAACATCAGGTTTTATCAGGGTTATGATATCCAGCGGGTCAGGAGCATCAAAGATTACAACATAGTCTACAGGTTCCAGTGCGGCAAGGACCGCTGACCTGTCGGTTTCATTCATGACCGGTCTGCCAGGACCCTTTATTGAAGATATGGATGAATCCGAGTTAAGGCCCACCACAAGGATATCGCCAAGTTTTTTTGCTTCCCAAAGGTATGAGACATGACCGGCATGGAGAATGTCGAAGCATCCGTTTGTAAAAACTATTCTCCTGCCCTTGTCCTTTTCTCTCTCGATGAGATGAAAAAGGGTTTTGTCAGAAACGATTTTTGATTTCATAAGCCTCAGGTGCCCGCATCTGGAGAGTGTCAAAAAGGGACCGGGTTGCTTTGATTGCCCCAAGGTCGATCATGGCGCTTGCCGTACCGGGGGTTGTGCCGGCGTCTGCCGCCATGTGGCCTTCAGGTGAGATAACACGCGAATGCCCGGGGAATATATGCGCTTTTGTCCTTGCGCAAGTATTGACCCCTGCAACGAAAACCTGGTTTTCAACAGCCCTTGCAGCCATGAGAATATCCCAGTGCCGGATTCTTGGAGCAGGCCATTGAGCTGAAACCATAATGATTTCGGCGCCGTCTATGGCCAGCTTCCTGAACAGTTCGGGGAATCTGAGGTCGAAGCAGATGGCAAGTCCTATCCTGGCCAGGGAAGTATCACAGACAATTGCTTCATTGCCTGGAACAAATATGCGGTCCTCTCCCATGGGGGAAAAAAGGTGAATTTTTCTGTATTTTCCCGCGATATTACCGTTTTTATCCACCAGGTAGAAGGTGTTTGAGATGCCATGAGCATGTTTCTCCGGTAGGGATCCGCCTGCAATGATGTCCAGTCTCTGGCATATATCCTGAATTTCTGCCAGGATGGAGGGTGTCCTGCCTGCATGGGCCTCCATGTTTTCATTGTCAAATCCGCAGGACCATAGTTCGGGCAAAAGGACCAGTGTAGCGCCGTTTTGAGCAAGGCTTTCCATGCTCTGGATTGCAGCGGCCAGGTTGTAAGATGTATCTCCGGTTCTGACGGAGAACTGGGCAAGGCCTATGCAGATTTGTCTTGATTCGCTCGTAGCATGAGTCTTTTTTGTCGTTTCCGGAAATATGCTCATTGTATAATTGCCCGTTAGGTCATAGATGATGGACTCGTAAAAAGTCCATCAACCGGCCGAGGGCGGTTTAGCCCCG
>CAYVIE010000198.1:0-5178 GCA_964451355.1 uncultured Desulfobacteraceae bacterium | reverse complement strand
ACGATTGCCACGGCCTGCTTGTCACCGCCTGAAGCATCACAATCGTCAACAAGTATCCCGCAGGGCGTCTGACTGCCGTCAGTGGCATCAAAATCAATAGCCTTGACCTTGCCGGAGCCCTGGGTTACCTCGACCGTGAAAAAATCGCCGTCGGCAAATCCGTCACCGCCGGCGGTAACGGTGAAATTGATCTGAGCGTTGGCATAAGGTGTGCCCACCGCCCCCTCGGGAAGCAAAACCCCCTCGGGATTGACCACCGTTATGATATTGTTTGCGGCGTCAGATACGATAATCTTGTACGTTCCGATAACGGTTTCAGGACCTCCGCTCACGTCTGTGCATGTGCCGTTGCCGGTGTTGCCGGCGTCAGCTGTTCCCTCTGTGGGAATGCTCTTGATGATCCTGCCGATAACCGCCCCCCTGCTCAGGTCCTGGCCGCCTTCCACGGTTACGGTCTCGCGGCTCTGCCTGTTTTCCATCTCCCACTTTATTATGTCGCCGATGTAGTTCTGTTCGGTTAAAGCTGCCATTATTTAACCCTCCTGATCTTTTCGTTTTTCTCCCTGGCCTGCCTTACGACCGGACTTTCGGCCAGCGATCGCCCGCTATGCTGAGTGTGGATCTCGGCCTCCATGTCTTTTTTTGCCCTTGCGTCTATCAGGTATGACCTAGCGTCTTCTTCGGCCTTTTCAATTACGCCTGGCAGCTCCCCGGGCAGGCCAGCCAATACGCAAAAGTCAAAAAGCCCCATGATCCGCTTGCGCTCCTTTTCGGCCGCCCGCACTGCGGCAAGCTCGATCTCTTCTTTCGCGGCGGCAGCGTCCTTGCCTCGGACATAGCCGAGATCATCCAGCATCTTCATTGTTTCGTCTGCCTGCTCTCCTGACAAAAAGGATTGCAGCACTGATTTGAGTTTTGTTAAATCCATCGTGTTTTCCTCCATGTTGTTGATGAAAATTTCCCCTCCCGTGGTTTCAAAATCGTTGAATGAGACAAGCTCGTCCGCGAGCCCGGCATCTATTGCCTCCTGTCCCTCAAAGACGGCCGCTTCAGTCTCTTGCACTGCCTTTTCAGACAGCCCCCTGTATTTGGAAACAGCCGAGACAAACAGGCCGTATGCATAGTCAACGCTTTTCTGCATCGCCTTTAACGCCTCATTTGTTAACGGCTCGTCCGGGTTGAAATCGTTTTTACGCTCGCCCGCATAGACCGTTGTAACCCTGATCCCCTGCTTTTCGTTCCAGCCCGACCAGTCCACATGCTGCGCCCTCACACCTATGGACCCGACAGCCGAGGTTCTGTTGACAAATATCCGGCTGGATGCGGCCGCAATCAGGTATGCCGCTGAAAGGGCGTTTTCATTGGCAAGGGCATAGACAGGCTTTACGTTCTGCCGGACAGAATATATGTAATCGGCCAGGTCAAAAGCCCCGTTTACGACCCCGCCGTGGGAATCAATGTCAAGGATTATGAGATCCACACCCGGATCCTCTGCCGCTCCCCTGACAGCTTCACGGATCAGGTTGTATGTTATGCCGTAACGACGCCTGTGATAGAGCGCGCCGGTGACGGGGATGACCGCGGCCCCGCCCCGCCTTGCTCCTATGGGCTGCCCGGTCTCCTGCAATGATTTGAAAAAACCTGAAAGATCAGCCCCATTGCTCCGGGCCAGGGCATGTTTTATGAACATCAGAAGCGCATCTGACACCATGAGCGGCGTGTTGCAAAAGGGGACAAGCCGGTTAATCTCCATCCTCTTTCTCCGTGTTCTGGTATTTTCCGCTGGCTGTGGTGCGCCTCGGGTCTGAATCGAGGATCAGCCCGAGGTCGTCTGCCAGCCTGTTTTCATTGGCTATCTCGCGGTAGATGTCTTCAATATCCTCGCCGCGCTCTGCTATCTCCTTTGTGCGCGAGCTAAGGCCAGCGCGGATTGCTCCGATGGCCGCCTTGAGGTCCTTGAGGGGATCGACCCAGGGCCAGCCGTCATGGGTCCATCTCACCCATGTGTTTTTGCGTTCAAAACCGTTTACGGTTCCGGCAGGGATCACGCCGGAAAGGGCGGCCTGCCTGATCCATTCCTTGATCACCGGGTGGCATAGCTGTCGGATCAGGACATGCCGGATAAACTGCTTGCACTGCCGCTGGAACTCCAAGTGCATGGCCCTGATGGACGAATAATTGACCCTGGAAAGATCGCCGGTCAGTTTTTCGTAGCTCATGCCCAGGCCCCTGGCGATGCGGCGGTCATGCCGGGAAACAAAAGCCTCGTAGTTGCCGCCCACATCGGCGGGATCGGAAAACGTAACCTCGTAGCCGGGAGGAAGCTCCGGGAAAGTGCCGGGTTCCATGGAGATCACGGTCTCGCCCGATGGGGTTTCAACGGAACCACCAAGGACAGAAGGCATATCTTCTGTTTCCTCGACCGGTTTTTTCAAAAAGCCGCCGAACATTGCCGCGGTCTTTTTGCGCACCAGCTCGGCGTCGTCATACTGGTTAAGCTCGCGGATGGTTGTGATCGTGGAGGCAAGCCACGGGACCCCGCGTATCTGCCCCGGACGCAGGGGCCGGTAAACATGAAGCATCTGAGATGCCGGAACCCTTACTCTTTCGACTCTCCCGCCATATCCTTCGCCCGGATGCTCTCTGAAAACATGATATGCCACCCGCTGGCCCACCCGGTTGAACTCTATGCCTGCGATCACCCTTGTGGTGGAGGTGTAGGGCACCATGGTGAAATTGCTGTCAATATGGTCCGGCTCGATTACCTGAAGCTGCAACGGGACAGTAAGGCCCCAGGATTCCGGCCTGGGCCTTATCCTGACAAACGCCTCGCCCGCTTCTATGACGCTTCTTGTAACAAGGGCCTGGAGCCCGTAAAAATCCAGGACGTTGTCGGCATCGGCTTCATAGACCCAGTCATCCCAGGTCATTTGCAGCCTGCTTTTGAAAGACGGATCATCGATATTCCAGCGGGGCGTTATGCCTGTTCCCACGATGTTGGAGACCAGCAGATCGACAGCGCCGTTGATAACCGGATCGTTTCTGACAAGATCGCGGCTCCTTGCCCGCAGCGAATCCAGCGACCTGATGAGAAGCGTGTTGGGGCCGGATTGCGACAGCCCCCAGACCAGAAACCTCCGGCTCGTGGACGCGGCTTCGTAATCAGCAGACGCCGCTGAGACGGGACGGCCGTATGCGTCTAATATTCGCGGTCGCGCTCTTGCAGCCATCAAAACCCCTTGCTCGTTGTGGTTTTTACATGCCTTGGCCTTGTGGATGTGGCAAAGACCTCTGTCTTGATTTCATCGCGCAGCCTGCGGAGCTCCGTGAGATCAGACTGAGCATACTGCAAAACTTTGCCGTTGATTCTGACCTGTACGATCCGCTTGCCTGACGCCAGGGCGACTATCGCGGACTGGACGATATTTAAATCCTCCTGTGTGTACATAGACGCCTCCTTTTTGTCCCATGATACCATCCGGCAAGTGGATGGTGTCAATTAAACCATTTAAACTATTTAAACTATTTAAACTTTTTTTGCTGAAAATGGACGGGTTGAGGCCAAGGTGGGGTTTTTGACTAGGTTTTTGGGGAATTATTCTTCAATACGGTTTCTGTTCAAAAATTCTTCCAGGGACTTGCGGGTAACACGGATGCCACGGGCGCCGATCTTTATGGCGGCAAGCTCGCCGCGCCGGATCAGCTCATATACATGCTGCGCAGAAACAGCCAGAATGTCGGCCACTTTCGAGACATACATCAATTCTCCGGGTTTATACCGTTTCATCTGTCCCCCTTTCTTTCGCTGACGGCTTTGCTGATGAAATACAACGCCTGAAGCTCCGGCGTCCGGAAATCAAGCCCAGCTGTCTTTTTAAGGGCATCGAGAAGATCCGGGTTCTTGGAAAAATCCAGGATCAGGCTTGCAGGAGGGAGCCCGGGGCCAGATGCGGGCTGCTTGGGCGTCTTGATGGCTGATTTGAGCATTTCAATCTTATTTTCAGCCGCCTTGAGCTTCTCTTTGTGCCGTTTCCTTATCTCGCGCCGGATACTTCTTTTACATTCCTTGCACCAGCATTCCAGCCCGTCTGACTTGGCCCGGTTTTTGTGAAACTCCGACACCGGCTTGACTGCCCCGCATTTGGAGCATTGTTTGGTCAATCCCTGATTCATTTCAGCCTCCTTCTTTGACTGGTGGTCATTGGATTCTCGTGAAATGTTCAGATAAATGTCATCAGATATCGGCATCCCTGCCGGACCTATCGTCCCGATATACTCCTGCCGTTTTTTGCAATTCACGCACACCGGCCTGTTCTTGTCGCGATCGCGCTCCGGGCATGTGAGGCACGGGCCTTTCATTCCGCTCCTCCGAACAGGACGGCCTGCCTTGGGTTCCTGTATGCCCTGACCGCGGCCAGGAGTTTTTTTGCCCATTTCTTTGCCGGGGCATACCATTCATCCTCGGGCATCACGTCGATATCCCTTATCCAAGTCTCCCATTTTATGTAGTGTTTTACGGTGCTAAGATTCATTTGTTTTCTCCTTATAAAACCTTAAATTCTGCCACCCACACCCAAGGGTTCTTGTCCCAGCCAAAACCACGTTTAAAGTAGATGGTGTCCCAAAGGCACATAAAAGAATCTATATAGCTGTGAGTTTCACGGTCAGGATTTACACCTTCGGCCTTAGCTTCTTCCTCAGAAATATCTTGCACCCGCTCTACACGAATGTTCGTAATCTCCAACGTAATTCTGTTAGCCCAACGGGGCATGTGGATTGAAGGTTTCCACTTGATCGGGTTAGTCGGGCCATCTCCTTTTGGATCAATGTGATCAGCGCGGTATGTCAGCCCATTTGGGCATCCTGGGATGTTTGTAGCGTAAGTTTCCCGCACCCAAAGTCTGTCTCCTATGCGACCGAAGGGGCATTTGAAATACCCTGGCGATCCATCTCTATTGCTACTAAGCCAGAACCCAACCCAGAAATATTTGCGACTTTCAGCATAACCGAGGTCTGTCGAATATCCGGCAAACCCGCCTCCATATTTCTCGCATTGGGGTTGAGGTTTGAGCGGCCTTCTGGTCTGCGTTTTTCTGCCATCCAGAATTGCCCTTACCATCTCGGAGTCAATAACCACCCCTAAAAGGGGTGGCTTGATGGTGACCCTAAAAGGGTCAG
>CAYVIE010000197.1:0-5290 GCA_964451355.1 uncultured Desulfobacteraceae bacterium | reverse complement strand
ATTTAATCTCAACACCGATCCTGGTAATCCATTTTATCTCTTTTTCAAGCACGTCCGGCGGAAGCCTGTAGTCCGGAATTCCCACTCTGAGCATTCCACCTGCCACGGGAAGTGCTTCAAAAATTGTAACCGGGAAACCCTCTTTTGATAGAAAATATGCGGCAGTCAAACCTGCAGGACCTGCACCGATGATTGCAACTTTCTCATCCCTGGGCGTAATATCCGGAAGAGGTAGTTCATTAATGTTAAATTTGTCCGCTGCAAATCGTTTAAGGGAGCAGATAGAGATCGGTTCATCGACCTCTTTTCTGCGGCACGCCTCTTCACAGGGATGGGGGCATATCCTGCCGATGACACCCGGTAAGGGCAAAGTCCTTGTAATTATCTCAAGCGCCTCCTGATATTTTCCCTGTGTAATCATGGCCACGTATCCATGAGCGTTAACATGGTTCGGGCAAGCCACGGTGCAGGGGGATTGATCCCGTTTATCTACTGAATATGCTCCTGGAATTGCTTGTGCATATGGTTTGTAAACAGCTTTCCGATTACAAAGCCCCTCATCATAACGATCTGGAAGGCTGACAGGACAAACATCGGCACAATCTCCGCATCCCGTGCATTTAGCAGTATCTATATATCTTGCAGTGCTATTCAAGGCTACCTTAAAATTACCCGCTTTACCGGATATTTCTTTAATCTCGGATAGAGTGTGAAGTTCGATATTTATATGCCGGCCGACCTCGACCAGTTTGGGTGAAATAATTCACATGGCGCAGTCATTGGTGGGAAAAGTTTTATCCAACTGGGCCATGACGCCACCGATGGAAGGTCCTTTTTCCACCAGGTAGACGTAGTATCCTGAATCCGCAAGATCGAGAGCAGCCTGCATTCCAGCGATGCCACCGCCGACAACCATAACCGATCCGATTACATCCTTTGCCATGTTCATTGCTCCAATGGTATTCCGTAAGGTTTTATTATTTATTCTGATATCCACCCGATTTTGGACGTAAATTTTCTTGATACTTATTTATTATCTTGTTGTCAATAATGTTTTGAGTTATATCCCATCCAGCATCGGGTTTCAGGAGGAAAACCATCCTGACGCCGGTTAAATCATAAGGTAAGGAAATACCAATATAATGTTTTCTATAACTTATAAAAATTAAGATATTTTTTATTCATCATTATTTCCTCATGGATTCGGAAAGATGAAAACTTCAAAAACAGCTGTCTGCATGGATGAAAATGGTATTGTCGTCTTGTGATCATAAGATTCGCATTGTGATCATATGCGGTCCAACAGCTGTGGGAAAGACCGGACTTTCTATTCGGCTCGCTCTCCGGTTTGGCGGCGAAATTATAGGGGCTGACTCCATGCAGCTTTATAGAGGTATGGAGATAGGAACCGCCCAGCCGGATCAGAGGGAACGTGCCATGGTATCGCATCATCTGGTAGGAGTTGCTGAAATAAACGATCCCTATGATGCCGCCAGGTATTACAGGGAGGCCCGCAGCCTGATTCTGGGTGTTGTCCAAAGGGGACGGCTTCCCTTTGTTGTGGGGGGAACGGGGTTATACATAAAGGCCCTTCTGTATGGCTTGTGCGGATCGTCACCAGCAGAATACCAGGCCAGGGAGCGGCTCGCAGAAGAAGAAAGCCGTACAGGTCTTGCCGGTCTCTACCAGCGGCTGGTTGTGTGTGATCCGGAGACGGCGAAAATCGTTCATCCGAATGATCGGTACAGAATTATACGCGCACTTGCGGCTTATGAGGCGACAGGTGTCCCATTGAGCCGTATAAGGCAGGAGCACGGCTTTGCGCGGCCGTTTTATGATGCCTTGAAGATCGGCTTAATCGTGGATCGGAAGCTTCTTTATGAAAGAATTGATGCCCGCGTTGATCAGATGATTGAAAAAGGATTCGTCGATGAAGTCAAGGAGCTTGTATCAAAAGGATACGGCCGGAAAGACAGGCCCATGAATGCACTCGGCTACAGGCATATCCTGGACTACATAGAAGGTAAATGCAGCCTGTCTGAATCTGTCTCGAACATGAAACGCGATACCCGCAGGTACGCCAAGAGGCAGCTTTCATGGTTCAGGGCGGACCCTGATATTAAGTGGTTTTCACCCGAAGAATACGAGGCCGTTGAAAAAAGAATTGAAACTTGGCTTGACAGGAGTTTGTCTTAATCAAGAACTTATTATTTTCCCGGTACCGGGTCTTTTTCCCGTATGTATTCGGATTTGCCATCAAAGCCGGGGGTATGAGAAATTGTTTTTGTGTTCACCAAGGCCAAACAGGATCTCCTGTACTTGCGAAGCCGCATGCCAAAGGAATTCCTGTTAAACCAGCGCCTTGTTTTACCATAAATAATAATAAAATTGATTACTGGAGGTGCCAGGATGTTTAAGATCGTAGACAGGAAAGAAATGGCGGGTGGTACCGTGATCTTGAATGAGATCGCTGCCCCCAAGATAGCCGCAAAGGCGAAACCAGGCCAGTTTGTAATTCTCAAGTCTGACGAGCAGGGAGAGCGCATCCCCCTTACGATTTCGGATAGGGACCCTGAAAAGGGAACTATCACGGTCATTTACCAGGTTGTTGGCAAATCGACCGCAAAATTCAGGGAATTGACTGTTGGTCAAGGCTACCAGGATGTTATAGGTCCACTTGGCAGTCCTACGCATATAGAAAAGGTCGGAACAGTCGTATGTGTGGGCGGCGGTACCGGAGTGGCTGTTTTGTTCCCCATCACCAGGGGGTTCAAGGAAGCGGGTAACCGTGTTGTGGGTATTATCGGTGCGCGTAACAAGGACTTTCTGATCCTTGAGGACAAAATGAAAGCCGTCACCGATTTGCTTTACGTTTGTACCGATGACGGCTCATACGGTCGCAAGGGCTTCGTGACCGAACAGTTGAAGGATCTGCTCGAAGAAGAGAAGGTGGATCTTGTTGTGGCTATCGGGCCAGTTCCGATGATGAAATTCGTATCTGAAATGACCAGGAAGTACGGGGTAAAAACACTGGTGAGTCTCAATCCAATCATGATCGATGGAACCGGTATGTGCGGGGGATGCCGCGTGGCCGTAGGAGGCGAGATAAAGTTCGCATGTGTTGACGGCCCTGAATTCGACGGTCATCAGGTTGATTTCGACGGTTTGATGAAGCGCCTTGCAGCATATGCCAGAGAAGAGAAAGAGGCATACGAGCATTACTGCAGGCTTAAAAATATACAACCATCCTGAATTAGGGAGGCGAGATAAAATGAATGCTAAAGGTAGCAAGAAAGAACCAAGGCAACCCATGCCGGAACAGCCGCCAGAAGAAAGGCGCAAGAATTTTCTTGAGGTTCCCCTTGGATATACTCCGGAAATGGCCATGGCCGAGGCTGCACGATGTCTTCAGTGCAAGAAGCCTGCCTGTGTAACCGGTTGTCCAGTTGGGGTCGATATACCAGGTTTCATATCACTTGTAGCCAAGGGTGATTTTTCGGGCGCCATCCGTAGGATTTGGGAGAAGAACAGCCTTCCTGCTGTTTGCGGGCGCGTCTGTCCCCAGGAGATACAATGCGAGGGAAAATGCATACTCGGCAAAAAGGGCGAACCAGTCGCCATCGGTAACCTTGAAAGATTTGTAGCTGATTATGAACGGGAGCATGGAAGCGGCGAGCTCCCTTCAAAAGCGCCTTCAACCGGCAAGAGAGTGGCTGTTGTCGGTTCAGGGCCTGCGGGGCTCACGGTTGCAGGAGATCTCCTTTTGAAGGGGCACGATGTCACGGTTCTGGAAGCCTTCCACAAGCCTGGCGGTGTCCTGGTATACGGTATACCTGAGTTTCGGCTGCCCAAAAAGATCGTGGCGGATGAGGTCAGCAATCTAGAGAAGCTCGGCCTGAATGTTGAATGCGATGTGGTGGTCGGCCGCACCGTTACCATCGATGAATTGTTTGCAGACGGTTATGATGCCGTTTTTGTCGGTGTGGGCGCCGGGTTGCCACGGTTCCTGAATATTGACGGCGAGAATCTCATCGGCGTATATTCTGCGAACGAATACCTGACCCGGGCAAATCTCATGAAGGCATACCTGTTTCCGGAGTATGACACACCGATTGCAAGGGGTAGAAATGTTGTGGTGCTCGGCGCTGGAAACGTGGCCATGGACGCGGCCAGGACCGCTGTCAGGCTTGGTGCGGAATCGGTCAGGATCGTTTACCGCCGCTCCGAGGCTGAAATGCCTGCAAGGGCTGCTGAGATTCATCATGCCAAAGAAGAAGGCGTTGAATTTTTTCTTTTGACTGCTCCGGTACGTTTCCTGGGGGATGATGATGGCCGCCTCATGGCTATGGAATGCCGTAGAATGGAACTGGGGGAGCCGGACGAGTCGGGCAGAAGAAGGCCTGTTCCGGTAGAGGGTTCAGAATTCACCATGGAATGCGATCTTGCTGTCATTGCCGTGGGCGCTGCTGCAAATCCACTGCTTACCAGTGCCACCCCTGATCTTGAAATAAATAAATGGGGTTATATAGTATGTGATCCCGAGTCTGGGAAGACCAGGAAGAAAGCTGTATGGGCTGGGGGTGACATAGTTACAGGTCAAGCCACAGTAATCCTTGCCATGGGTGCGGGCCGCAAGGCTGCTGATTCAATCCACAAGTACCTTACCTGGGGCTGGTAAAAAAATCAGGGCCGGTTGGATTTTCGCCAGCCGGCCCTTTTTCTATTTACGGATTCAAGGTGATCTTGGAATGAGGGGCTTTCTGTTCCCTTATACCATTTTCCGTCACGGATTCAGGCATTCGTTAATGGTTGGCCATAACTCCGAGTTCATAGGCATAGCGTACAAGGCTTGCGGTATTTTTTATCTTCAGCTTTCCCATTATGTTGGTGCGGTGTTTGGCCACGGTTTTGGGGCTTATGTCCAGCTGTTTTGCGATCTCATCCGTTGTAAGGCCCTCGGCGATCAACATGAAAATCTGCTTTTCTCGTTTTGTAAGAAGGTTGTATCCACCTCCGGATGCCTGAGCCTTCCTTGAACCCTTGGTGATGAAAGTGTCAATAATATTAGCGCTGATTTCCGGGCTCAGGTAATAGCCTTTCCTTTCCACTGACCGTATGGCTGCTATCAGCTCCATGCTCGTTGCCGTCTTCAATACATAACCCTTTACACCCGTATTGAGCAGATCACGGATAAGAGGATGCTGGGATTGCGAAGTAACAATGATGATTCCGGTTTCCGGAGAAGCTTCCTGGATTCGTTTTATTGTTTCTATTCCAAGAACTCCAGGCA
>CAYVIE010000196.1:0-5302 GCA_964451355.1 uncultured Desulfobacteraceae bacterium | reverse complement strand
CTCTTTTTTATCACTTCTTTGAAATCCATGGGCTCCCCCCTTTTGTCCTCAATATACTTTTGCCGGTACTACTGTCTATGATTGTATCGACCATGATCTTGCCAGGATCAGGTGGAGATCCTGGAAAAATCAGCAAGCCTTTCAAAGATTGCGGAAATAGTGCCAAGCAGCGCAAGGCGGTTTTTCCGCAGGGAGATATCCGGATCCATCACCAGTACGGCATCAAAAAAGCGGTCCAGAACAGGCCTGATGGATGCCGCGATCTGGAAAGCCGCATCCATTTCTTTGTTTTCAATGTGCTGCGCAACTGCTTTTTGGATCTCGCCAGACCTTGCATATAGCTCTTTTTCCTCTGGAAGCCGGAGAAGTCCGGGATCCAGAGTGGCGCCCCCGACTTCTGCGGGATCAGCCTTGGAGAGGATATTCTTTACCCGCTTGAACGATACGGCAATGTCGGCAAAGTCAGGGGCCTGTTTAAGGCGTAAAAGCCCCCTGGCCCTTGCCCAGACATCCGGGATATCCCTGTTGCCTGCTGAAAGAACAGCCGCGACCAGATCCTTTGGTATTCCTTCTTCCTCCAGGAGGCCGGCTATCCTCTGCACCACAAAGGAATGAATGCTTTTGGCCGTGTTTTCCTGAATCGCAGCGTCGCCGGCTGAAAACGGAATGAGTGCATCTTTTATGATCTCAACCAGATCAAGACTTATATCATTAGCCTTAAGTATCTGTATGACACCAATGGCCTGGCGCCTCAGACCATAAGGATCAGCGGCTCCTGTTGGAATGAGCCCGGCATGGAAACAACCAGACAGGGTATCAAGCTTGTCTGCAAGGGCGACTACTATGCCTGTACGGGTTTTTGGAAGCGCTCCCCTGGAATGGACGGGACGGTAATGCTCCTCTATGGCTATTGCCACATCATCGGGTTCCCCCTGTTTTTGCGCGTAAATCCTGCCCATGACGCCCTGCAGCGACGGGAATTCGTATACTACCTGTGATACCAGATCCGCCTTGGACAGATACGCTGCCCGCCTTGCATGCTCGTGTTCCGTCTCGTTGCAGCCCATCTTCCTGCACAGGGCCGAAACAAGCTCCACGATCCTGCATGTCTTGTCGAACATGCTTCCAAGGCTTTGCTGAAAAATCACGTCTTTCAATCTTCCCACCATTTGATCGAGAGGGACCTTGACGTCGTTCTCGTAGAAAAAACGGGCATCCTCAAGCCGGGCTCTCAGGACCCTTTCGTGTCCCTTCACCGATACAGCAGGATCCCGCACTGGTGTATTATTAACAACTATGAAACCAGGCAGCAGCCCACTGTCCCCTTCAAGGGCAAAGTACCTCTGGTGTTCCTTCATGGCGGTGACCAGAATTTCGCGCGGAAGCGCAAGAAAATCAGGATCGAAAGTTCCCAAAAGAACCTGGCATGACTCAACAAGGCAGGAAACCTCCTCCAGCAGAACCTTGTCCTCGATCACGCGGCCGCCGGCCTCCTTCGCCTTTTCCCTTATCGCCTTTTCCAGCAAGGAGATACGGTCTTCAATACCGCATACAATCCCCGCATCGGATAGACTCTTGACATATTCACAAGGATGGGAAATCTTCATCCTCCGGTTACTGGAGAACCTGAGCCCCCTTGTATACCTGCCGCTTTTCACAGGGCCCACGGAAAACGGCACAACCCGTTTGCCATACATTGCCACGATCCAACGGATAGGACGTGCAAATGCGATCTTGTATCCGGCCCATCTCATCTTTTTGGGAAAGGGCAGCGAAAGAATGATGCCAGGCAAGGCATCCCTGAGGATGGAGGTAGTTGCCTTACCCTTGTCCTTGATCACCGCGGCCACGTACGGTCCCCTGGGAGTCTCCTTGATGACGAGGCGTGAAACAGGTACGCCCGCCCTTTGTGCGAATTTCACGGCGGCGACCGTCGGTTTTCCCGAATCGTCAAAAGCGACCCTACGGGGAGGACCCACCTGTTCGATAACTTTGGGCTCCTGCCTGGGGGCTACACGTGAAACATATACTGCAAGCCTTCGCGGTGTTCCATACGTTTTGATCTCTCCAAAAGAGATCCTGGACTGGTCGAGGAAATCCCCGATGCCGGCTTTCAATGCATCCAGGGCCGGGCGTATATACGAAGCCGGAATCTCTTCGCAACCTATTTCAAGGAGAAAATCTTCCATGATCAAATCCTGTTCAGCTTTATGGTTTGTGATACATCCGCCGGTTGTTCCGGTAATACTGCAGCCGTGGATGACCAGGCTGCAACCCCTGTGATTCCTGGATAAGAAACGCCCGGTAAATTAAATGATTCCGGGCTGACCGCCTGCTGCTCAGGCGCTCTTGGCCTTTGCCCTGAGCAAGGGGTATCCCAGTTCCTGTCTCTGGGTTATGTATGCCTCGGCGCACCTTCTTGCAAGGTTCCTGATCCTTGCAATGTATCCTGTCCTCTGGGTTACGCTTATGGCCCCCCTGGCGTCCAGCAGGTTGAATACATGAGAGCATTTAAGACAATAACCATAAGCAGGAAGGACGAGGCCCTTTTCCGCCACGCGCCTTGATTCGGCTTCGAACGTATCGAACAGGCTAAACAGCATGTTCGTATCAGCCACCTCGAAGTTGTATGCTGACTCCTCGACTTCCTGCTGGTGGTGCAGGTCACCGTAAAAAAGCTCCTTGTTCCATTTAAGCTTATAGACATTGTCTATGCCCTGGAGAAACATGCAGATCCGTTCAAGTCCATAGGTGATTTCCACGGATACAGGGTCGAGTTCTATGCTTCCTGCCTGCTGGAAATAGGTGAACTGGGTGATCTCCATTCCATCGAGCCAGACCTCCCAGCCCAGGCCAGATGCCCCCAAAGTCGGGGATTCCCAGTCGTCTTCAACAAACCTTATATCATGGGCCATGGGATCGATACCGAGGCGTTCCAGGCTCGACAGGTATATGTCTTGTATATTGTCCGGTGACGGCTTCATTATAACCTGAAACTGGTAATAATGCTGCAGCCTGTATGGATTGTCACCGTAACGGCCGTCTGTAGGCCTGCGTGACGGCTGCACATAGGCGACATTCCAGGGTTCCGGCCCCAGGCACCTGAGAAGCGTGGCGGGATGAAAAGTACCCGCTCCCACCTCCATGTCGTGGGGCATGACCAGGATGCAGCCCTTCTGCGCCCAGAACCGCTGCAGGGATAATATTACGTCCTGGAAATACATACTTGTCCTTCCTCCGTCAGATTGATCATGATCTGATTATAAACAGTGCTGATGGACTTTTTCCGAATCCATAAATGCTAAAGAAACGAAATTAAGGCTTTAGCATAGTGCAGGAGATAGGTAAAGGCGGTGTTGAGGAAAACGCGGCGATTGGCTGAATTATCACATCGGATCCAGGGTTACACCTGTCCGCGCAATCCTGAAATCAAGAAGGCCAGCGCCGGGTCTCCGGGTCAGGATACCTTCCCATTCAGATCTAAGGGCGGAAATCCTTTCAGGGGAACCCACTGCCCACACGCATCCGCCACCTCCGGCGCCGCAAAACCTGGCCCCGCACCCGGCTTGCCCGGCCGCTGCAAACAGCTCCAGTCCTATATCATCGAGTACATCCGGGGTCATGCCAAGCCTCAGCCGCGTCTCCTCGTTCATCAAGCGGGCTGCGGCATCCATGTCAAAGCGACCTATTGCTTCTGAAAATTCCCTTGTTATACAGGCAATCTTTTCCCAGCTATCTTTATGCTCACCGGATAAAAACTGCCGTACCCAGAGTGTATTTATCTTTGATGAGACATGAGGTATCCCGCAATAAGCAAGGAGCATGGAGTCTTCGAGGAAAGAATATCTGTCTGCCGGTATCACTTCAAACGCATTGTAGGCGGGTTTGGACGGATCAGCGATCCAGTTCCATAAATGCACACCGCCGAATGCTGCCGCCAGCTGATCCTGCATTCCGCAAGCCACACCGGCCACACCTTCCTCAAGCGCATGGGCTATTTCTGGTATCTTGCCGGAAGGCGGAACATCTTTATCCAGGCGCAAAGCTACATCCATGAGAGCGGCACATAGCGCCACTGCGGCAACGGATGAGCCCCCAAGGGCGCTCCTGGGCGGAGACGATGAATCTATCCGGATCTCTATACCGTCAATATCAAAATATGATACCACGGCGAACATCAGTCCCAGGGGATGGTCATACCTTAATTTGTCTTTATCAAAAACAGCCGTCTCGAATCCTTTTGAACTTATTTTTATCTTGCGGGGCTCATATGCCCGGATCCTTACACTGGTTCTTAGGTCTATTGCTATGTTGAACGTGCATGGTGCAAAGCGGCGAAGTGGATAGTGAAATGTCTTGAGGTCAAGAGTTCCGCCCAGATCCACCCGGCATGGGGCGGATGCGCTCACATGCCCGCTTTCCAGTATATCGGCCACTGTCTTTCCCATTTTCCTTATCCAGGATCTTTGTAGTTAATAGCGGCTATCGCTTCAATCAGCATTATCATTAAACTTCATTGAAAACCTTTCTAAGCTGGTTCAGAACCGGAAGACTTCTTGGCTCTCTGCCGAGATAATACGGCAGGAAAAGCTCCAAAAGCCCGAGCGCTTCCTTTATTGTCAGAGCCGAAAAACGGGGCCTGCATGTATTCTCCCTGGGCCTTTCACGGATCCAGGCAAGGGTCTTTGCGGTACCCTTGGATATGGCCAGTCCCCGGGGTCTCCTCGAATGCAAACACTTGTCACATACCACCCCACCCTTTTCAAGATCAAAAAAGGCCGCCGGGCCGGGTATATGGTCAATCCCGGTATCGCAGACAGAACAGTGGAGCAGGTGTGGAGAAAGGCCTGTCAGTTCAAGAAACCTTATCTGAAACCCTATGCTGGCCTCGTGGGGTGAACTCAATGTATCATTTAAAATATCCATGGCATGGACAAGTTCATAAAACAGTTCCTTTTGGGGCTTCCATTCCTCGAGAAAAGCTCCTGTAATCTCGGCCCAGTATGCGGCATACGCGGATCTTATCACATCGGATCTTATATTTTCATAAAGGCGGTCAGCTGATGCTTCAACCAGGACCGGGATCCTTCCACGTTTCGGGATGCGGCATACAACATTGATCACTGAGAAAGGCTCCAGCAATCCCATAAACCTCTTACGGCTCTTTTTGGCGTTCTTTGCAATAAGCGGAATCTTGCCCCTCGATTCCGTAAGCAGACTGATCACGAGATCAAAATCACCATATCCCGTTCTTTTTAGAAGAATTCCCTTGTCTGAAAATGGTCCCATTTATTCCTTCGGT
>CAYVIE010000195.1:0-5321 GCA_964451355.1 uncultured Desulfobacteraceae bacterium | reverse complement strand
AAATATGCCCAAATCTACCATTTTTGATGAAGCAGGTGTTAAACTTGGGCTAAAACGTAAGACAAGCCGGATCTGTGTAAACGGATGAAGGTCAACCCGCGCGTAAATCACTTACCCCATCTTTAAAATTCAGGGATCAGGGATTATGGATTGCACCGTGGAAACACATCCAGGGCGGGGTGAAAAACAGCCCTGTTTCCATTCCCCGGGGGCGATTGTTGCTGAGCATGAAAGTTTACGAGCTTATCTTTTATCTGAATGATATAGAAGGGCTACACGGCAGACAGTGACTCCAGCTGTCTTACCATGTAGCGGGAGAGGATATTTTTAACAGCATCATCAATATCCAGAAACGCTACACCAATATCATAACGATCAGGAGGAAAGACCTCAACACGCACTACAGTTCCCAGTATATTAATACTTGAATCTGATTCGGTCAGCGGTATCTGGATTTGCAGCTTTGAGCCGATGCGGAACCAGATGTCACTTTCAAAAAGTATGCCTGCCATGCTTATATTCTTGGCTTCTGCCTGGAGAGCAACAATATCATCTTCAAATTCGAGTTGCTTGACCTTGATTCTTGAAAAAAAGTTTACGCGTAGATAACGCCTCTTGTCATGAGAAAACACCGTGATATTATTCTTTCCGAAGTCCTTGGCCCGATACAAGGCCTGATCAGCACATTTGAGAAGATCATTCGGATCCTGCGCATCAATCGGGAAAGTGGCCAGCCCGCCGCTTACGGTTACCTGGAAAGACTCTCCGAATCCTGTGAACTCAAGCTTTGCGATATTCTCCCTTATCCGTTCCCCCAGGATAAGGCCATCTGCCTTCCCGGTCTGGGGAAGTATAACGACTATCTCTTCACCGCCGTAACGGCAGGGGGCATCTTCAGCCCTGACCTGTTCCTTGATTGTCTGACCGACCTTTCTCAAGACTTCATCGCCTGCCTGATGTCCGTATGTATCATTAATTTTTTTAAAATTATCGAGGTCAAGAAAAAGAACAGAGAGATCGGTCCCATAGCGTTTAGCTCTGGAAATTTCCCTTTTTAATGTCTCATCAAACGTACTTCGGGTAAAAAGACCGGTCAGAACGTCATATCTAAGAGCATTGAGCTGGCTTTCGAAGAGGTGAATTTCGACAACTACTGGATTTTTCAAAATTTTATCAATGGAGCAGAAATAATCACATATAGCGGTTCTTAGATTCACATCCCTGCCAAGGGCTTTTTTCATCTTATCCCTGTGCGCCACCACTTCCTGGAAGCAGGCTTCCGCAGTTTCCGGGTCGAGATTGAGCTGGGTCAGTATATTGAAGAATATGGAATATGCCTTTTTTCCTCCTCCTCCTGCAATTCTGCCGAGTTCCTGGATCAGGTGCTCATCATCACCCGCAAATTTGTACAAGGATTTTACTACTGCATCTCTGATCCCCTTCATCAGAAATTCCCCCTCCCAGTGGGCAAATAAGAATCGATTCTTTATTTCAACTAAGATAACATCTTGAAATCGCTAAAGTCTTTTTCCCCACACGCAACTCAACCGCGAAATAAACAGAAGCCGGACCGCAACATTTCAGATCCTGAAACATTTCACCAGCTACCTGATACGCAAAGGCAACCATCCGCAAACAGCTAGCAATATCGAATGGTTGCCAGCACAACTAAATGATCTCTGAAAAAGCCGACCAGGGATCACCCGATGTTTAAGCCGAAAAGACGCTCTTGCCCCTTTACAATATCTTTAAATATCACCTGAATCCGCAACTGAAATGATAATAATAGTGATGGACTTGTAAACGGTCCATCATCCGGCCGGGGGAGGTTTAGCCCTGGCCGGGGCGGGGGTATAACCATTTGAATTAATTTTAAATATCTCGGGATGAATAGCCATCCATCCCTTCAACATAAAGGATCTTCTCTTAACGAAAACATGAAACATGGTTTAGACAAAAAAACATGTTTAATTTAATTAAATTAAATTAATTCAAATTGATATAAAAAGTCAATAATATTTTTCACCATCAAACACATCGAAATAAAACCGAACAGATAGTTTAGACACGTAAGACCTGTTCGCTTGCTGCAACAAGTATTCGCTGCACGCAGATAACTAGAAATGATTCAACCTTGTTGAAAATACGTGCGGCAGCTTCGCAAAAAGGTAAGCATGCAAGATGTCACAAGGGGGGATGGCCGATGCGTACCAAAAGTACGTTGAGCCGCTTTCCGGTGTAGGGCTATGCGGCAGCCTGACTTTATACGAATCCCTCAACCATAAATTTTATAGAAAAATCATTTATTATCAGGGAGTTATAAAACAAATACGGTCGGGCGTTTTTTCACCTGAAATATCGCCATCCCTTAGGGGGATTTTTCATCAGACCGGTTGCTTGCGGTATGTCTCATACGGAAATGCCGCTCATGGATCCAGGACTTACATCAACTACGCTTGGCCGATTGTCTTTCTTTTTTCTCCCGTTGCTCGAGTGAAGCCCGGACAAAAGAGCTGAAAAGTGGATGGGGATCCATGGGACGTGACTTGAATTCAGGATGAAACTGGCATCCGAGGAACCAAGGGTGTCCTTTTAATTCGACGATCTCCACAAGGTCGCCCTTGGGAGAAAGACCACTGAAAATCATACCATACTTTCCAAGCCTCTCCCGGTACTCGTTGTTCATTTCATACCTGTGGCGATGCCGTTCATATATCAATTCTTTTTTATACGCATTGTAAGCAAGGGTATCCTTCTTTAATATGCAGGGATAAGCACCAAGGCGCATGGTCCCACCCTTTGCTGAATTTACATCCCTTTTCTGGACTGTCTTGGTCCTTTCGTCATACCATTCGCTCATGAGGTCAATGACAGGTGATTTAGCGTCTCTTTTGAACTCGGTGCTGTTGGCGTCAGGAAGCTTTACAACATGACGCGCGAACTCGATAACGGCAAGCTGCATGCCAAGACATATCCCCAAGAATGGCACCTGTTTTTCCCGGGCATAGCGAACAGCAAGAATCTTGCCCTCTATCCCCCTCGAACCGAATCCACCTGGAACAAGAATGCCATCTGCGTCACCGAGTTCCTCCACACAGTTTTTCACTCCGAGTTTTGCGGCATCTACAAATTTGAGCTCCACCTTCACGTCATTGGCGATACCTCCGTGGAATAGCGCTTCATTCAGGCTCTTGTAGGATTCTTTGAGATCGGTGTACTTTCCGACAATTGCTATTGTTACATTCCGGCCCACAGATCGGTATTTTTCCATAAAATTCTTCCAGGGCTCAAGCCGGGGGGAGCCTGTCCAGATATTTAATATCTCCAGGATCTTCGTATCGAGTCCCTCAGCATGAAAGACCAGGGGAACTTCATAAATACAATCAACATCCTTGGCCGTTATCACTGCATCTTTACTTACGTTACAAAACAACGCGATCTTTGCCTTTATCTCGGGCGGAAGGATGCGGTCCGTCCGGCACAAAAGAATATCAGGCTGTATACCTATACTCCTTAGCTCCTTGACACTATGCTGTGTGGGCTTGGTTTTGAGCTCACCTGCGGTGGGAATGTAAGGCACATAGGTCAAGTGTATATAAAGAACATTCTCCCTGCCAACATCAAAACGCAACTGCCTTATAGCCTCAAGGAAAGGAAGGCTCTCGATATCGCCGATTGTTCCCCCTATTTCCACGATGACAATATCGAAGTTTTTTGCTGCCTGCCGTATGGACGCCTTTATCTCGTCTGTTATATGTGGAATGACCTGGACTGTTCCACCGAGGTAATCCCCGCGCCTCTCTTTTGTAATCACCCTGTGATATATCATGCCGGTGGTGAAATTATTGCCTTTGCCCATCCTGGCATGAACAAACCGCTCGTAATGGCCAAGATCCAAATCGGTTTCAGCGCCGTCGTCCGTTACAAAAACTTCACCGTGCTGGAAGGGATTCATGGTTCCAGGATCAACATTAATGTAAGGATCGAGCTTTACCAAGGTTACACTCAACCCTCTGCATTCAAGAAGGGCGCCGATGGAAGCAGAGGCAAGCCCCTTGCCCAGGGATGAAAGAACCCCTCCGGTAACAAATATGAACTTGGTCTTCTTGGGCATATCATCACCTCAAGTAGGTCTTTATTTAATATTTAGTTATTAATTTTTTGCAATCCAAGCAATTAAGAACAAAAAGCAACCTATGTAACTATTGGAAAATCTTACCGAATGATTCTATACTTTGATCAATCTCATCGATCTTATCGTCAACCGGCGGCTGATCATCACCGAAAAGGCGAGGGGCCCGGGATGACCCATCCCGGGCGACATTGGAATAGGCATGCCGAATTTCAGATACATCAAAAATTGCAGCCGGAAAGACCGGGGGAAATTTCATTACAGTAACAATCATCTCCCTTTTTATTTTCCCATTCGATAAGAACGCTATCCGGCCAGGGAAAAAAACTCCTGCCTTCCTCTGCCATAGAAGATAACGGATTTCACCGACGGGATCTGCATCCTCTGTCCCGGACGGTACAAGGATCCATCTGGCAGGAAGAAACGTCTCCTTGTCAAGCCACAGCTGCGGTCTTGACATATCCGGATAGACAGCACCGATAATATACACCAATTTTTCGCCCATTCTGCCGATACTCGTAGTGCCGGTATCGATGCCGGTGTCCTGCAGGAGAGCCAGAAGCCGGGATGACGTGCCGTAGAGGAACAGATCCTTGTATTTATCCATCCATGATTCAACCTCGGACAAAATATGCCCGTTCAAAACAATCACGGCATTATTGTTCGATGAAACATGGATACGCCACAGGTCATTTGCGCGGAGTTCCGAACGGAAACGCCCAGACCTCCAATAACGATCAGTAACTCCTGCGGTCGCCTTGATCTGTCCGTGATCATCATATATTTGCATATCAGCGACTATCTCAAGCCGCGAAAACGAGCCGATCCGCTGCTTCATCTTCTGGACCAGATAAGGACCAGGCAACACATAGGCGCTTGTGGTCGCCGCGAAAAAAACTGATCCTATGATCATCATCAATATGGCAGAATATTTCCCGAAAAAAGAATAATGAAAAATGCTGAGGATATGGGACCGGTCTTCCCCCAAAGCTGTCGAAGTCATGCCAGGACCGGTCCGATAACGATTCCAACGGGCAGCCGCACAGAATCTCCCATATTGTAAATGGTCTTGACTGGTCTCCTGGCCTTGGAGAAATTGGATGTTTCCGGGTTTTTCCATATCGATTCCAGGCATAATTTATTTATAACCTGATAATTTATTTATAACCTGAATGCGTAAGCGTTCGGG
>CAYVIE010000194.1:0-5360 GCA_964451355.1 uncultured Desulfobacteraceae bacterium | reverse complement strand
AGAACTTTCAACTCCGCAGCAACATGTTCAGTGGGACAATTGAGTGCTATGATGAGATGTATTCGGATCATGTTCACTGGTACGATCAATTTGATGGTTTTATCACGGTTTAATTTCTGAACTGTTTGTGGCAGGTATGAATCATGAATATTTCCATGGACCAGGGTATTCTGGTGGATAATGAGAAAGAATTCAGCGCGGCGGTTATTTCAACCGGGAATGAGGTCCTCGAAGGTCTGATCGTGGATACGAACGGACCTGAGATAGCGGCGGCATTGACTGGGTTGGGGCTTCGCATCGCTTTCAGGCTGGCTGTTGGCGACGAAATTGAAACACTGGCGGGAGCTATTTGCCGTGCCGCAGGCCAGGTGCGGTTTGCAGTGGTAACCGGGGGCATAGGGCCGACAGAAGATGATATCACAGCTATGGCGGCGGCACGAGCAGCTGGTGTCGAGCTTGAAGAGAATCAGACCGCAAAAAATATGGTGCAAGAAACATTCGATTCAATGGGAAGGTCTTTGACACGTTCAGACAGGAAACAGTACCTGCTTCCTTCGGGTGCTCGCCCCATTGAAAACCCGTCAGGAACCGCTCCTGGTTTTTCCATGAAGATCGGTGGATCTGTCTTTTTCTTTCTCCCGGGAGTTCCAAAAGAGATGCGTATCATGCTCAATAAGAGTGTGATTCCCGAAATAATCAAGTATATGAATGATGCCGGCAAAAGAATCGCCCGTGCGGAAAAAAAGCTTGTTCTCTTCGGACTTCCAGAGGCGGTGGTAAACGATCTTCTGTCCGGGTTGACAGAAATTCCTCCCGGTGTCAGACTCGGAACAATGGCACGGTTTCCTGATATCGTTGTCAGATTGTGGGCTTTTGCCGATGAGGGGGTTGACCCGGAAAAACTTGTTTGCGAGGCGGAAAAAAGGGTTTTGGAAAAGATAGGCAGATGGGTATATACGACTTCCGGCCAATCCATGGAGGATATTGTTGCCGGTCTCTTGCTTGAAAGGGGGGCTACTGTCGGAGTGGCCGAGAGCTGTACCGGCGGGCTTATATCCCACAGGCTGACAAATGTTCCGGGAAGCTCTGCATATTTCAGGTTTGGTGCCGTTACTTATTCAAACCAGGCAAAGATTGATATTCTCGGGGTTGATCCCGATACCATTAATACCTACGGCGCTGTAAGCGAGCAGGTGGTGATGGAGATGGTAAAAGGAGTGATTGAAAAATCCGGCAGTGATTTCGGTATTGCAACCAGTGGTGTTGCAGGACCGACCGGCGGTACACCCGACAAACCAGTAGGGACTCTATGTGTTGCCGTGTCAGGCCCTGAGGTGAAATTTACCCGCCGTTTTCACTTGCCCTTCGGTGACCGTGGAATGAAAAAAATGCTTTTTTCGCAGGTTGCCCTGGAGGTATTGAGAAGAACTCTTCTCGGTCTTCCGGTGGATTTATGAGATCATCATGATATGAAATTCAGGGAGATTTTGCCGTTGGGATGGTCTGGTAAGATGATAGGCGGTTTCGTGGGGCTTTATCTCGGCGGTCCACTTGGGGCCATTGCAGGTGCTGCGTTCGGTCACATGTTTGACAATGAAAAGGAGCGGTCAGGCCCGGGCGGATCCATAACAGGCGGCCACGCGGATCCCAATGTTGTTTTTTTTGTTGCGGCATTTTCCATGATGGCAAAGGTCGCGGCTTCGGACGGCGGGGTTACCCCTGGTGAGTTGAAAATGATCAAGGATTTCATGGCAAATGACCTTAAAACAGATCCTGAAAGCATGGTTGTTGCCGAAAGGATCTTTGATTCTGCAATCGATGATCCTCATTCTGTTGAAGACTATGCGAGTCAGTTTTATACATGTTTTCATGATAAAAAAGAGATTCTGGTCTTTATGATTGACATGCTGGTCAGGCTTGCCATGGCAGACGGAAAGACAAGTTCTCAGAAGGAAAGCCTGATCAGAACCGTTCCTGATATATTCAACCTCGGACCCGCAGAATATGAAGCAATCCTGAAACGTCACGGTTTTGTTTCGTCTGTGTATTATGAATTGCTAGGCTGCAGCCGGGATGACCCTGATGAGGTGATCAAGAGTAAATACCGTGAGATGGTTAAAGAATTTCACCCAGATACGATCGCGGGCAAGGGGCTTCCAAAGCCCTTTGTGAGGTTTGCCGAAGAAAAGTTCAGGGAGATTCATGCAGCATACGAGGAGATATGCAGGTCCAGAGGTATAAAATAATGCGTTTATCCCGGATGTTTCAGAGATCCATTTTTCAACCCCGGTGTGATTTGAAACCATAAGTGTTAGTTTTTCTCCGGGTGCTGGTGCCAAGAAAATGTTTGCTATATGAACGTAAGACTGATGGAGGCAGGTGGTGTACAGGTTTGAATCAGGTGATATAAGAAAGATTGAAACCGATCTTATTGTGGTTTTCATGTGTTCCGGCATGACCGGATCCCCGGTAAAAGAGATTGAAAAACTTGCGGCAAAGCTTGATGTTTTTTCTGAGTTTTCAGGAAAAGAAGGGGAGCTTTTGCTTTACTACAGGCCGGAACGCAAGTGGGGGAAGCGGATTCTTTTTGCGGGCCTGGGCGATGCGGGCGCACTGACAAAGGAGAAATTGCGCAAGGCCGCAGGAAAATCCGTTCGCAAAGCTATCTCATTGAAGCTCCAGGATATACTTTTCGTGATTCCTCAAACGGGTACAGCAGGTATCAATTCTCCCGCGGCTGCTGCCGCTGTTGTTGAAGGGGCCCTCCTGGCCAATCACGATTTCGATCTATACAAAACCGCGGAAAAGAGCAACAGGATAAAGAGTTTTGGTTTATACTCAAAGAAAAGTGCAGATTCCGATGTTATCGAAGCAGTCCGAAAGGCGTCGGTGGTCTGCGAGGGAACAATACTTGCCCGTCGCTGGGTTTCCATGCCGTCAAATGACAAGAGACCCGACAGGTTTGCAAGGTCGATTGTCAAGGCGGCTGACAACGAGAACATAACCATAGTGGTTTTGGATGAACGTGATCTGAAGAAGAACAAAATGAACGCGCTTCTTTGCGTTGCCTCGGGAAGTGATGCCGGTCCCAAGCTCGTGCTGATGGACTACAGACCCGGCCGGTATGAAAAAACCGTTGTACTGGTAGGCAAGGGGGTCACCTTTGATTCAGGAGGAATAAACCTCAAGTCATCAGAGGGACTGAATGGAATGAAAATGGATATGGCCGGCGCGGCCGCTGTGGCTTCAATCATTATCAGTGCCGCAAGGATCAATATCCGGAAACGGATCATAGGGGTATTGCCCCTTGTGGAGAACATGCCTTCAGGCAAGGCGACAAGGCCTGGTGATATTGTTTTTGCATCCAATGGAAAATCCATAGAAATAGGAAATACAGACGCTGAAGGCCGGCTGATCCTTGCTGATGCCATGTGCTATGCCCGCAAACGTTATAAGCCTGATGTAATGATCGACATCGCCACATTGACCGGCGCGTGCATGGTGGCCCTGGGCGAGAAGATAGCAGGACTCTTTACAAAAGATGATGCTCTGGCAAAAGCTTTACTGGACAGTGCTGCCGAGGTTAACGAAAGGTGCTGGAGGATGCCCATGCCAGATGACTACGCGGAAAAGCTGAAAAGTGATGTGGCGGATATCAAGAATATCGGAAAGGGGCGTTGGGGCGGAGCCATCACCGGGGCGTTGTTTTTGTCGGAATTTGCCGGGGATTGTACCTGGGCCCACCTTGACATTGCCGGTCCTGCATATACTGATTCCAGCAGCGATTATTGCACGCCCGGTGGCACGGGCTTCGGTGTCAGGCTCATTTGTGATTTCCTGGAACGGATATGAATAATGGCAAGGAATTGCGGTATCACGATTTGCGGTTTGTTTTGAATAAGCCGTAAGTCTTTGGTGTTTGATTCAATCCGGAGATGAAAAAGGTGCAATGGATATCGATTATTCAAAGGTTCTTGTAACCGGGGCAGCGGGGTTTATCGGTTTTCACCTGGCAAAACGGCTCCTTGCAGATGGTGTCGAGGTGGTGGGTATCGATAACCTCAACACGTATTATGATATCGGTCTGAAAAAGGACCGCCTGGCTGAACTCGAAAAGCAGCCCGGGTTCGTCTTCCACAGGATCGACCTTCGTGATGCAGGGGCGCTCAAACAGGTCTTTGAAAACGGGCGGTTCGACGTGGTTGTTAACCTGGCGGCCCAGGCGGGCGTCAGGTATTCTTTGGAAAACCCTATGGCATACGTTGATTCCAACCTGGTAGGTTTTGCAAACATACTCGAGTGCTGCAGGCATCACGGTGTAGCACACCTTGTTTTCGCATCATCCAGCTCTGTTTATGGAGCCAACACGCTTATGCCTTTTTCGGTTCACCATAATGTTGATCATCCCGTCTCCCTGTATGCGGCGACTAAAAAGGCCAATGAACTCATGGCCCACACGTATTGTCACCTTTTCAACCTGCCCGCGACTGGACTGAGATTTTTCACGGTCTACGGTCCATGGGGAAGGCCGGATATGGCGCTTTTCATATTTACGCGCGCCATACTTTCGGATAAACCCATAAGAGTTTTCAACCATGGCAGGATGAAACGCGATTTTACATACATAGACGACATCATCGAAGGAGTGGTCAGGGTGATGCGCATGGCGCCGGAACCTGACCCTGACTGGTCAGGGGATGATCCGGATCCTGGCACATCTTATGCGCCTTACAGGATTTACAATATCGGGAACAACCAGCCGGTTGAGCTAAACGATTTTATCGAGATACTTGAAGATGCCCTGGGGAAAAAGGCCCGAAAGATTTACGAAGAGATGCAGCCCGGGGATGTCCCTGCCACGTATGCGGATATCGATGACCTGCAAAGGGATACAGGATTTGCCCCGGAGACACCGATAAAAGAGGGTATAAGGCGATTTGTAGATTGGTACAGGTCATACTATGAAGTTTGATATACCGGCTGATTTTATCCTGAATCCGTGGTTAACACCATAATAATAGAATAAAATGACGGATCCAGGTAAACCAAAACAAAAATCAGGATTGGCCCTATGCGTACCGCATTGATAGTTGCCGGATTGGCTCTTTTGCTGATAGGAATTGCATGGCCTCTTTTATCAAAAATACCCATCGGCCGTCTTCCGGGTGATATCGTCATTGACCGCGGAAACATCAAGGTCTACATACCCATTACTACCATGATCCTGCTCAGTATCCTTCTTTCTCTTATTGCGTGGATACTGCGAAGGTAGGAACTCATGTCATCAGGATCTGCCCATACTTCGATGATCTCGTAAATCTTCATGATTGCCGCTAATCATGAAGATTTATAACTGGTTT
>CAYVIE010000193.1:0-5455 GCA_964451355.1 uncultured Desulfobacteraceae bacterium | reverse complement strand
TCTGACCCTTTTAGGGTCACCATCAAGCCACCCCTTTTAGGGGTGGTTATTGACTGATACTGTTGATAATACGAAAAGGATGGACAACGATGCAAAAAAAAGCAGGCATCCTGAAAAATAAACAACCCGGAAACACGATGTCACAGATCAAATATCTCGGTGCTGGTTTTTGCCTTTTAATAATTCTTTTTATTATGGCTGTTTGCGCGGCTGCCCAGCAAAACCCCGTAACGGAATCAAAGCCTTCGGCGCCCGGGGAAGAAAATGAGGGACGATATGTATCCATAGATTTCAACAATGTTGATATTAACGTGTTTATTAAGTTTATCAGCGAACTTACAGGTAAAAACTTCATCGTTGACCCAAGGGTTAAGGGTAAAATAACCATCATCTCCCCAACCAAGATTTCCGTTGAAGAGGCTTATAAGGTTTTTGAATCTGTTCTCGATGTTCACGGCTTTGCCACTGTTGAGGCGGGCGAAGTTACCAAGATCATTCCCTCGCCTTATGCAAGGACCATGAACATAGAAACCCTGTTAAAAAAAGCGAAGAAATCACCGGAAGACAGGATCGTAACCCAGCTGATACATCTTAAATATGCGGACCCCAATGAAGTGAAGCAACTTTTTGCTCCGCTTGTATCAAAAAGTAGTGTTGTGCTTGCCTACCGCCCCACGAACATGCTGATTATAACCGATGTTTATTCCAATATTCAGCGCTTGATGCAGATCATAGACGCTATAGATGTAACCGGTATCGGCCGGGAGATTGTACTTATACCCCTGCAGTATGCTGATGCCAAAGATATGTCGAGCATCATAACATCCATATTTTCTGCACAGGGCAAGGTGCGCAAGGCCCAGGAACAAAAGATAACTGTGGTGGCCGAAGAGAGGACAAACACGCTGATAGTGATGGCGAATACCGCTGATATGGAAAGAATAAAGGCCTTGGTAAAAATGTTGGACAAGGAGATTCCCAAGGGAAAGGAAAAAATCCATGTATATTACCTGGAAAACGCCAAAGCCGAGGATCTCGTCTCTGTGTTACAGGCGCTTCCCACAAAGGGGCAATCGCCTGATAAAGGAAAAAAGCAACAGGCCCCGATTATTTCATCAGATGTAAAGATAACAGCCGATAAAGCAACAAATGCTCTTATTATTCAGGCTGAAAAAGAAGATTACGAAGTGCTGAAAGGGGTTATTCAGAAGCTCGATATACCGAGGCCCATGGTCTATATAGAGTGCCTGATCATGGAGGTGAGCAAGGATAAGGCTTTCAATCTCGGAGCCGAATGGATCGCCGGGGGTGAGGCATCCTACAAGGGAAGGAGCGGAGTATACGGTGGCGGCTTTTCCGGAGGCGCATCCGGAGGCGACAGGGGATACACTTATACTGTTCCTCAGATAACTACTGGCAGCGCCCTTCTTCCTCCTGGTTTTTCGCTTGGTGTTCTTGGCGAAAGTATTACGGTCGGAGACCTTACTTTTCCTACCATTCGCGCTGTAATCCAGGCTTACAAAAAGGATAAGGATGTACATATACTTTCAACACCTCAAATCCTTACCACGGATAATGAAACAGCCAAGATAACAGTCGGTAAGAATATTCCCTATCTGACCAAAGCGAGCAGCGGGGACACCAATTACAGCAATTACGAATACAAGGACGTGGGTATAACACTGGAGATAACTCCCCAGATCAATAAGGACAGGAAGATTCGGCTTGAGATATCTCAAGAAGTTACCAAACTAGAAACTACTACTGACCAGTTCCAGCCGACAACGCTGAAACGGACCATTAAAACAACGATTATTGTCAACGATAAACACACCGTGGTTATTGGCGGTCTTATAGATGAAAGCCTTTCCGCGACAGAATACAAAGTGCCGTGCCTCGGTAGCATCCCAGGGCTCGGCTGGCTTTTCAAATCAGTAGGACGGGCAAACGATAAGACAAACCTTTTTGTATTTCTGACTCCCAGGGTTGTTGAGGCTGAGAAGGATTTTGCAAATCTTATCAATGAGAAAAAAGAAGAAATAGAGTCTGTAACCGGAGGAAGTATAAAACTTTATGGCCAGCAACCAGATACAGTTCCGAACAAAAAGGTGGCGCCATGACGGTTAGACTCCATGAAATTTTCGCAAACAAGCTGGGCAAGGATGCATCGGCTTGGGAAGAGGTCGTCAGGCTGCGGAGGGAACAAAACCTTTCCATTAGTGAAGCAATCACAAAAAAAAAAAATATCCCTGAGAAAGATCTCCTTGAGGCCTTTGCAACGAGGTTCGAGATCCCTGTAATTGAAAATATTGAGCCGGAAATCGTTGATACAGGTTTCACAGAAAAAATCACAATCAGTTATCTAAAGAAGCATCTTATTGTTCCATTAAAGATTCCTAAATCCAAAAAAGATGCTCCAAACCAGGCCAACGATGGTGATAATGAAATCAAGCCAGATGTTGAAACGGTAATTGCATTGGCGGATCCTACATCGCTGCAGGCAGCAGACGATCTTTCACTTTTGATGGATTACTCCGACTATTCCCTGGCCTTTGCTCCAAAGGATGCGATACTTTCAGCACTTAACTATGCATATGAAAGCAGCAGGGGTACAGCCGAGCAGCTTGTTGCAGACATCGAGGAGACAGCAGGAGATATCCTCACTGAGATAGAAGAGACAGCCGACCTTCTTGATGATACAAGTGATGCACCTATAATCAAGCTGGTAAACCATATAATTTCACAATCCGTAAAAGCAGGCGCAAGCGATATACACATTGAGCCGGAGCAGGCGAGCTTCAAGATCCGATACAGGGTAGACGGTATACTATATGACATGCTCACCCCTCCCAAATGGATGCAGGCCTCTCTTGTCTCAAGGATAAAGGTGATGGCCAAGATGAATATCGCTGAAAAACGTCTCCCGCAGGATGGCCGCTTCGAGGTAAAGGTTGGAAACCAGAATATTGATATTCGTGTATCTACAATTCCAATAACACATGGCGAGCGGGTGGTGATGCGCTTGCTGAACAAATCCACATCATTACTGAAGCTTTCAGAGCTCGGGCTGAGCAATAATAAGCTCGAGTTGATAGCAAAACTTATCAGGATGTCTCATGGCATAATTCTTGTCACCGGCCCCACTGGAAGTGGCAAGACCACTACTTTGTATGCTATCCTTTCCACGATCAATTCACCTGATATTAATATTATTACTATAGAAGATCCTGTGGAGTATCAGCTTGCAGGTGTGAACCAGATACAGGTCAATTCCAAGATAGGGCTTACCTTTGCGCGAGGATTGCGGTCAATTGTACGCCAGGATCCGGATGTTATTCTCATAGGTGAAATGCGCGACCTTGAGACTGCAGAAATCGGGGTCCAGTCAGCTCTTACAGGGCATCTGGTTTTTTCTACACTTCATACCAATGATTCGGCCAGCGCCATAACTCGTCTGGTTGACCTAGGGATAGAGCCTTTTTTGATTTCTTCCTCCGTTATAGCGGTTATTGCTCAACGTCTGGTCCGTGTGCTCTGTCCTGAATGCAAGGAACCGTACCGCCCGGATGATTCGATTCTGGATGAACTCGGCATTCTTGGAGAAATCTCCAATGATACGCTTTTTTACCGGGCAGTTGGTTGCCCGTCGTGCCTTCACAGCGGTTACAAGGGCCGGATGGGCATCTATGAAATTCTTGTTATGAACGAGGCACTGCAGAATCTTGTCCTGAAGACCTATGATTCCCACCAGATAAAAAACGAAGCTGTCAAAAGCGGTATGGAAACCCTGTTTGACGATGGTATCTCAAAGGTGAAGTCAGGTTTAACAACCGTGGAGGAGGTTTTGCGGGTTACTCAGATATGACGGACATACCCCTTATTCTTATTATCATCCCGATACGAGAACCGGCCCCACAATCATCAATATATTCCTGATATTCCTGGTACAGCTCAAGGTTTAAATCATATGGGAAAAGACTTGATCATTAATATATTTATTATTTTCCTTTTAACCTTTTTTGCCTATCCGGCTTATTCTGAAAATATATCCAGGCAGAATGTTGCTGACAATTTGTTTTTATACGCTAAACACTGCATGGATTCTGGTGATTTTGATTGCGCCTCTCGTGAATTCGATCGATTCTTATTTTTATTCCCGGCAGACTCCAGGGTAAACGAGGCCACACTTTACCATGGCCAGGCTCTTTTGGCGGCCGGAGATGTCGCCCGTAGCATAGAAGTCTTTGAACAATTGATCCAAACCTGCAATGGATGCACTCAATCTATTGAAGCCTTCTTCTCCATGAGCAAAGCTTACATGAAACTCGGTGATTACCAGGAAGCGTGCCGCATCCTTGATACCTTAATCCATTCATCTATAGCCGATTCAGGTATAAATGACAGGGCATATGCCTCAATTGGATGGCTGAAGCTTAAGGAAGGCGATTTTTCCGGAGCCAAGGCTGCTTTTGATATGGTAGGGACTCAAGGCAGATCAAAATATGGTATAGATAAAATTGTCAAAGCCATGGTTAATCCTGAGCACAATCCTATAACAGCCCCTCCAAAGGATCCTGTCACTGCGGGTATTTTAGGTGTTGTTCCGGGAGGAGGCTACATGTATTGCGGTCAGAAGCAGGATGCTTTGACTGCTTTTATAGTATGCTCACTCCTTTTTGCGGCAGCTTATGAAAGCTTCAATCATGGACTGGAAGCAAACGGCGGCCTTTTTTCGATGATCGGTATAGGCTTTTACGGGGGTAGCATATGGGGGGGGATAGCTGCTGCTCATCGTTACAACAAAAGAGCATATGAATCGTACATCAGGAATATTGAGGAACGGGTTCCCCGAGATCCGCTTGTAAGCCTAAGCAAAAGTGAGCATTGGGGAGTAGGTTTTACAATTTCTTTTAGATTCTGATTTTATAACAAGCTGATTTTATTCTGCAGAGTGCCGCGCGCGATATTTTATTTTTATTATAGATCAGTGTATCAGCTGTGACATCTTGAATATGGGCAGACAGACCGCAAGAACGATAAACCCCACGACAACGGCCATGACAAGTATAATGAAGGGTTCCATGATCGCTGTCATGGCTGAAACAGTTGTTTGAACCTCTTTTTCATAAATGTCTGCTATTTTTCCAAGCATTTCCTCAAGGCGCCCACTATTTTCTCCTACCTGAATCATCTGCACGGCTATATGCGGAAACACACTGGAGCGTGCCAGCGCCCGATTCAGACCACTTCCTTTCTCCACTTCGCTTGCGGCCTCGGAGACAGCGTTTGCTATGATCCTGTTACCTACTATATTTTCAACTATTTTCAATGCAACAAGGAGTGACACACCATTTTCAGTCAATGAGCCCAGGGTTCCGGCGAACCTGGCTACAGCAAGTTTACGCTTGAGTTCCCCTATCAGCGGAACTTTTAAGATTATCCTGTCATATATTTC
>CAYVIE010000192.1:0-5455 GCA_964451355.1 uncultured Desulfobacteraceae bacterium | reverse complement strand
CCTGTCCGCGAAGGACTTGTAGCGATGCTGGGACCCTTTATCGACACCATCGTCATATGTTCAATGACAGCACTTGTAATAATCGTAACCGGCGCATATACCACGGATCCTTCCCTTGATGGAGCAAAACTTACGGCAAAGGCCTTCAACATTGGTCTTCCAGGGCCGGGCAATTACATAGTGGTTTTCGGTCTGGTTATCTTTGCGTTTTCAACCGCCATAAGCTGGTCCTATTACGGGGACAGGTGTATTGACTACCTTTTCGGTCAGAAGTTTGTAACTCCCTACCGGGTTCTTTATTGTATTCTCCTTCCCGTGGGTGCGGCCATCAAATTGGAATCCGTATGGCTCATTTCCGACATTTTCAATGCAGCCATGGCCTGGCCGAACCTCGTAGGCCTGATCTTTTTAAGCCCCCTTGTAATCAGGATGACAAAGGAATACTTTGCAGACCCTGACAGGGTAGCACCGCCCCGTGTACGAAAAGGTTAGAATCTAACTTATATCTGGTAACATGGAAAATTGAATCCATGACAGCAAATGAAAATATTTTTTAACTAATATCTTTCCTATTATCAGGATGTTGACGGAGAAAAATATAACATGACCGGAAAAAAAATAAATATAGGTATCCTTATAAGCGGCACCGGAAGCAACATGGATGCCATATGCGATGCCTGCGATTCAGGGAAGATTCCCGGAAAAGTGGTTTTCGTAGGATCGGACAATCCTGGTGCAGCCGGACTCAAGAAAGCGTCAAAAAGGGGAATTCCCACCTTTGTTGTTCCATATGCAGACATCATCAAGCGATTCAGGACCGACCCAGGCAGCATTGACCTGCCTCCCGGCTTTGACTTGAAGGAGGCCGAATCAAAACAGAAATTTTTCAAAGCAGGGACCGACCCTGACAAAATAAAAAATTTTCTTGCATCAAGGGCCGCTTGCGAAGCCATGCTTCTCGAAAAAATGGAGGAATACGATTTTGATCTCCTTGTCCTGGCAGGTTTCATGAGGAATCTTACCCCTTTTTTCATCGACAGGATTAATACTGATCCTGATTTTCCACGTATCATGAACATCCACCCCGCCCTTTTGCCGGCTTTTCCCGGAACCGACGGTTACGGCGATACTTACCGTTATGGGTGCAAGGTGGCGGGATGTACTGTTCATTTCATCGACTACGGCGAAGACTCCGGGCCCATAATCGGCCAGAGGGCTTTTGAAATAACCGCTAAGGATACATTAGAGACAATTAAGGCAAAAGGCCTATCCCTTGAATGGGAGCTCTATCCCGAATGCATAGCCGCATTCGCCCGGAACAGGCTGAAATGTGTCACAAAGACATATACACTGCCCGGAGGAAAAGTATACCAGAGAAGGGTTGTAATTTGGGCCGACAAGGATTGAGAAATGAAATTAAAGGATGATAATACCACCGCATTCCAGGACCAGTACCCAGATGAGCTGAGCCACTGTTATGGGTGTGGCCGCCTGAACCCGCACGGACTCCAGTTGAAAAGCTTCTGGGACGGCAATGAAACAAAGGCTGTTTTCACTCCCAGGCCTTATCACATGGCCATTCCCGGCTATGTATACGGCGGCCTGATAGCTTCCCTGATAGACTGTCATTGCACCGGAACCGCATCAGCCGCAATGGCGAAGGAAAAAGGTGAAAGCCGGGATAAAAAGATTTTCAGGTTTGTGACCGCATCCCTGCACGTTGATTACCTTGCCCCCACCCCCATGGGAGTCCCCCTGGAAATAAGAGGGAAAGTGGAGGAGATGGGCGCACGGAAGGTCGTGGTCTCGGCCACGGTATCGGCAAACGGCAGGGTAACAGCCAAAGGCCAGGTCGTCGCGGTGATGATGCCTGACTCAATGGTCCCTCTCACAGCAGAGGTACCGCAGTCATAGCCGTTTTAAACGAATCATCCGCCCATTACCCTTGCCATAAGGGGAATGGCTACGAATGTCCCCGCAACGCTCCCGAGATTGGCAAAGGCCACCACAAGAAGGATTCTTGTAACGTTGTTACGCCAGAATCCCTTGAGGCTCATGATGTCCTTGGACAGGTCCTCGAAATCCTTGACCTGCGGCTTTCTTACATATGCTTCCACAAGGCCGGCAACCCAGCCGGCGGCTATCATGGGGTTCAAGGAGGTAATAGGAGCAGCCAGGGCTGAGGCCAAAATGGTATAAGGATGACCGAAAGCTGCCAGTGCTCCCAGTGCGGCGAAAGCAGCGTTGGCTGTAATCCACCATCCCGCCATTGCTGCTGTTGCCTTCATCCCCCCTGAAACGAAACCATAGATGACAAGAAGAACTATAAGGGCCGGTATCATCCATGGAATCAGCTTCCCTAACCCTTTCTTCGGCGGTATAGCTTCAAGTGCATCCATGTCGGGATCGGGTTCATGAAGATATTTACGGATACCGGGCAAATGGCCTGCCCCCACCACTGCAAGGATGCGCTTTCCAGGCGCATGCCTGATTTTTGAAGCCATGTAACGGTCACGCTCGTCGATGAGGTATTTTCTCACTGCGGGATAAGCCTTCTCCACCTCGGAGAGTATCGATTCGAGCATGTCCTCCTTTTTCATTTCCTCGATGGCTTTATCATCGATTTCTTCTGTGGAAAATATGGCGGCCACAAGGCTGAAAAAAATCTTTATCCTTGTAACAAAGTCTGCGCTCCGCCAGGTTCTTGCCAGTGTAACATTGATCTCCCGGTCCGCAAGGCATAATTCCGCCCCAGACTCCCGGGCCAGTCGAACAGCTTCTATCATCTCACCCCCGGGCTGGACCCCGAGCTGGTCTGCGATACGGCGCTGAAACGAAACCAGAAGCATCTGGGCAAGAAGCAAAAACGCCTTGTTCTGCCTGATTACCTTTACGATATCCATGCTGCGCCATCTTTCGGGATTGCATACGGCCTCATACCTGGAATTACAAAGCTCCACGCATATTGTATCAGGTTGCAGCTCCTCTACCGCCATTCTGACCTGTTTTACACTCCTGGCCGAAACATGAGCCGTACCAAGGAGAAATATCTCTTTTCCCCCTATGACCTCTACAGGGCGATCCGTCACATCAGACACATTTTGCAAATCCGTAGGTTGTTTCTCCATGCCCTTTTCCACCATCATTGACGGCTCCGTAAACTTTCATGATTAGCATCGATAATCCCAGCGCATGAAAACAGGGCTGTGTTCTCCCCGTGCCCCGGAGGTGTTTTCACGGTAAAAGTCCGTCTGCTGCATTGCGCTTCGCAGGAAAGCGGCTTGCCGTACTTTTAGTATACCTCGCCTTCCCCACCTCGCGACTCCTTCCATACTGAGCTTTTTACAAAGCCTGGGTATGTGTTTTATAATTTAAAGTTGAATCATTTTCCATGCATCAAAAATTCGAATGGGGGTTTAATCCCTATAATTTAACAGAATCTTTTCTTCCATTACCGGACCTTTGCATCCTCGTGTATGACCACCAGCAGTAAACAATGGCTCTTTTCCGGGCACAGATGCCCACAATTTTCAGCAGCTGTCAAGGCGTATCCTCTGCAAGTCCCACAAACGCGCCTTGACCCGACCTTTCTTAACGCTTATGATATTTTGAAAGTATAAATGTTTCAGCATGAAATTCATTTTCAGGGATATTTGTATCACTCCTGCCGGCATAGCAGTTGTATATTACTTACAACACTCGCTTTGTCAGCATTGCAAGACAGGTAATGGAATGAAATGTATTTATGACGGTGAATACACGTGGGAGGGTTTTGGCGGAATCCTGCGCCTTGCAAGTGGCAAATGCAGGCTCAGGATATTTGACCGCTCCAAGGGGGAAAAACCAGGAATAAGCTTCCTCCGGCCATATGTTGTGGTGGTCTCGGATCTTCCTGACAGCAAGATGTCTGTCAGAAGCTGCGCAGGAAATATCGCAACAAAAGTAGTCGCTGAATTCAAGTTGGATCCCAACAGAATGGTATGGGTCGAGCACTATCCACCGGTTCGCTATGGGGCCAACAGCCAATACTATATTCCCGAACAATTCATATCCGTGGAATTCACATGGAAAGACAACCGGGCCATTCATCCCAGGTGGCGCAATCTTGCCCCCCCTTTACTCAATGTGGTCAGGCAGCTTGTTGCGGAAGCCGACGAATAACAAAAAAACACATCCGGATTTGCCCTTGCTCCTGTCAGTCACACCAACCGTACTCTCTTTCCCCCTTGAGCCAGCGCTCTTCAAAGAATTTTGTCACTGTCGTATCAAAGCCGGCCCTGACCGAGACACCAGATAAAAGACTTTCAAGTTTCTCGACTTCTTTGCGGGCATTGATCAGTGAAAAAATCTCAAGACTCCTTGCATATGCAGATGCAGCTCCGGCAAAATCCTGCTTGCCCTCAAGAGCCTGGCCAATCCCTTTCATATCGGAAGCAATCCCAAAAAGGTATTCTCCTTCCCTGTCTGCTGACAGAGCTTTCATGAAATGTTTCAAAGCCTTGTCATACATCTTTTCTTTTAGACGAAGAGAACCCAAAAGGGCATGAACCGTTGCATAAGCCGCGGTATCGCTGCGGCTGACCTTCTTCTGGGCACGGGTAAGACTGTCATCGGCTTGCTTGACGGCCCCTGTCTCGAGCGCATACAACCCCTGCATGGCCAGAAGGGGCACGAATTTATCGGCCTTGTCTCCCATTAGCTCACGGGTCCGTTGGATCTCGTCCCAAGCCTCGTCAAACCTGCGCGCTTTCAAAAGGCATGCGGCTTTGCGGCAAAAAAGGCCGGCAAGATCTTTTTTTTTCCCGAAACTTTTGTAGGAAGCTATCGCTGCATCGTAAAATAAAAGAGCTCCATTTGTATCTCCTGCCGCCCGATAAGCATCCGCTATCTTTTGCAGGGTCATGGCCGCCTCTTTGTCGTAGGCATAACCCACAAAAAGTTCATATGCCCTGAAATACGCATCTATTGCTTCGCTGATGCAGCCATGCTGATACATCCTGTCCCCGTCGGATACTATCTTCGCCCCTTCTGTAATGGGGCTGGGCTTCTTGTCAGCATAAAACTGCGCGCAACCCGGCAAGCAATTTAATACAATAAAAATTAAAAAAATAATCTCAATAGAGTATTGTAAAGTCCATATCCGCCGGCACAAAGAAATTTCATCAAAGTAATGCAAAACGCCGCGTCCTGTTATCTCCCTGATTTTCATGATCATGAACCCCCATCGCCAATTGTTAATAACAGCCAGCCTCTCCCTATGGCCCTGTTTGACGAACCTGGACGCCACAATATTATACTGCGCCAGTCCATGGAGCTATATTTAAAAATATATCATATCATTATAGATAGCTTCGGAAAAAGTCCATCAGGCTTGACGGCTCCGTAAAAAGTCCGTCTGCCGCGTTGCGCTTCGCCGGAAAGCGGCTCAACGTACTTTTAGTACGCCTCGCCTTTT
>CAYVIE010000191.1:0-5462 GCA_964451355.1 uncultured Desulfobacteraceae bacterium | reverse complement strand
AAGGAATGAAAACAGGGCACCGCCCATGATATCACCGAGGTTGTCCAACAGGTAGATAGTCGGTCCTGGAAAGTTTTTGTCAAACTTTGAAGCAACAGCAAATGCATATGGAAGAAGAGCGCCCACAAGCAGTCCATAGGGTGCAAGAACAGTAAGCACAAAGAAAAAGACACCGTGGAAGCCTGCTTCAGTCCCTGGCGTGAAAACTATTTTTCGTAAAATACGTATGAAAAGAATCGTAAGAGGGGCCAGAGCAACACATGACCATGATAAAAGGGCCAGCTTTAATGGGGTTGGTTTTTCAGGATTTCGTGAAATTATGAGGAATAACCATGTACCTATCCCTCCATAGATAAGCCAGGAAAACAATGAAATGGCTATGACCAGCTCGTTTCCGGAAAACTGGGCCATGATTTCCCGGATAACGGCTATCTGGGTTGCCACAGAAGCAATACCGGTTGTGATTACGACATACCAGATTCCTTTTTTGCTGTCGTAAAGAGTCACATGTCATATCTGTAATTGTATGGGTTTAAATCGCCTGGAATGGCGATGCCATCATGATCATATAGATGACCGCGATCATGGCTCTTCGAAATACTGAACCTGATATGTAAATACCTGAAGACCCGGTTTTTTCCATTCATCAGCAGGCAACCCTGCTTTCAAGCATAAATGCGAAAGAAATACCTTTTTATCCGGCAGTTGCTCCCATACCTGCGGGAGGAATGTTGCGCCGCGAATTCCTTTTCTTATGATAACACCGTCCACACCAGGCCTAAGCTTTGCGAGCAGATCGTCGGGGCTGTCGAATGAAAGTGGCTTGGGCTCGCTTAATATACTTACCTCGATCTGGATTTTATCGAACTCATCCCTGGAAAGGGGCGCAAATCTTGGATCCCTGAATGCGGCATTTATCGCGTTGTCACGGACACCTTCCACCACACTTTTATCAGCCGAGAGATTGCCGATACACCCCCTGAGGTTACCATTGATTTTTAATGTAACAAAGGTCCCTCGTTTTTCATTTAACTTGGGATCGGAAAGTCCTTCTTTTAATTCATCAAAAATTTTGTGATCTATCCCGAGCTTATCTGCGATAGTCTTCCTGGCAAGCTTTAATAGCAATTCGCCTTGCTTTTTACTGTATTCACCTGTTGAATCATGGTGTTGTTTCTCCATATTGCCTCCTTGATAGAATGCTATTGCCGCATATCCGACAACTCTGTTTTTTGAACCGGCTGTATCGCCGCTGTTCTCATAATGAAGAAGAACAGGTTCCCATCCTTTTCTTCCGGCCAGCTCCATAAGAATGGCTACGGGTATTATTCCGCAAGCACGGTTACCTTCTCTTAACAATTTATTTAGTTCTAAAGATAGTATCATGGAAATGGTTTTTTTGTCACGGACAACTGCCTGGTCATAGGCCAGGTAATGGGACAGATCCGTGCTTGCAACGATTAATGTAGAATCATCCATTATCTCTTCTATGGCATTAACAGCCTTTGCTAAATCACAAGGGCCGCATACAATCGGAACCAGTTCAAACCTCCCGGTAAACCGTTGTAAGAAAGGTAGAACTACTTCGACCGAATGTTCTGACGCATCTGAAGCTGGATTAGTTTTAATGAAATTATACTTGGTAAGAAGCTTTTCACAATCACTGGACAGGGGAATCTTGCCAAACGGGGTTAAATATGACGAGACGCCAGATATGGCCAGACCCTTCAATCCAACCCTATGATCCGGGCCCATAACCACAATTTTAGAATACTTTTTCCCGGACAGGACACACGATACGTATGCCGCGGTTCTGCCGGAATATATATATCCGGCATGTGGCATAATAAGCGCTCTTAAGGGCTTATCATTCGGTAATTTATCAGGGCATATTATTTCTGCTATAAAGCTGTCAATCATAGAAGCCAAGTCGGCACTGTTTTCAGGATAAAATGACCCGGCAACCACAGGTTTGCGGATAGTCGAATCCCCTGCAATTAATCGATTGGGACAGAATACAAAAAAAATTAAACAGAAATATAGAAGAATCCACGGTTGCCGGTAAGCTCCGATACCAGGGCTTCTGTTTGGTGTCGAGGGAATTGATTGAGTTTTGCTTCGATATATTGGAAAATAAATCATCATTATCTCAGTTTGCAAAAAGTGTGGCTGATTATTTTTACATTTTTTTGATCATTTTTGATAATTTCGTAAAAAAAGCGAAAACGCTTTTTTACGAGACGGGGGAGGGCTCCCCTTCCCCGCCATTTAAAATAAATTCAAATGGTTCCACCCCAACCCCCGGCCGGGGCTAAACCGCCCTCGGCCGGTTGATGATATTAATAAATACCGGCCGGCGTTTTTTTACTTCAAACATCATCCTCCCTTCGGGGAGTCACGGATTCAGAAATTAATTATTACCCGGATATGGATTGTGTCAACCGGAAACCATCCTAATAATCACTGAACAGGTTTGATAATGGGAAAAAAAACATACCAGATAAACCTCGTGTTTGAGACTCCGGAAAAGTTTTGCAAATACTATGCGCAGATCAAAAACGGGATTATCTTTTTACCCATGCGCGTGCCCTTACCAGAAGGGGCCAGCGTAATCCTTCACCTGACTATCCCCCTCCTTGATAGCGATTATTATCTGAGAGGACATGTGGCGCAGAGTTTTGAGCAAACCAGTAAAATTACAGGAATAAAGATTGATATCAAGGGTTCTGTTGCTGGTATTATGCCGGAAATTGACTCCTTGCTCCGGACGGTACCCGCATATTCTGAACTGTTTGAAGAATCCGATCTCCAGGAACATCCGGCACAGAGGCTACCCGAGGAGGAAATCAAGGATTTACACCAAACCGGCGAAGAATCCTCCGTTCAACGTGAAAACAAAACAAAAGCGGCAAGAGAGGATGAGCCTGAAAAGGCAGGCGATGTCGATGAAAAAAAAGGGTTGAGCATTGAATGGTTGAGAGATGCAGTAGCCGATGTAGAGGTCATTGAATCGAGAGACACAATAATAGAAGTTTCTGATCAGACCCTGAAGGAGAAAACTGAACTTACCGAAGAGGAAAAAAAACGGGCTGAACCTACTGCTATATTTGTAATGAATCTCACAAAGGCAATGCTTAGAAGCGGTTACTACGATCCTGACCATCCCGGAGCACAAGATGCCAAAAAAGGCCTGTATGAAGAGTTCCAGAAGATCATGCGCGACCCTGACGAGCTGATGATAACGAACCGCGAAACCCGTACCCATAGCGATATATTGTTAACCGGTATCCTCGACGCTCCCGTGGGTGTTAAAACCCTTGTTGGACATGGGGTGGCAGCTCTGTTCGTTCCCAAGCTGCAGGAATTTTTCAAGAAAAAAAGACTGATTACACTGGCCATAAAAAAACAAATTCCCCAGCATCATTTCAATAAGTTCATAGACATCATGTCAGATCCTACGGTTGATACATTTTCAGATTCGGATGACGAAGAAAGCGCTGCCCGTTATTTGACCAGGCAGCTTGTTGCTAATGGAATAAAGGATATCTCAGCCGTTTTCGAAGATGACTTGATTTCCCTTGAGAGAGACCTGCCATGGCGAGTTGAAATGGCTATCCAGCGGCTTACCAAAGATTTACGTACTATGCCCATGTTCGCAGGACTGGGAGACGATGTTTTTCGCAGGATGAAACAGCAGATTGTCGGAGATATAATAAGACCGCTTAAGCATCCAAAGCTATTGAATGACCTTCTGGTTAACTGTTACATCATTGCTTCACATGTTGAAGATATGGATCCGGAAGATATTGAGGAGATAATTGTCGAAGCTTTCCCTTTTAATATGCTCATTCCTACAATGAACTATACTTTCGAAGAGATGGACAGGCTGCATGCAGCAAGGAAAAGAGATCCCAAAAATCCGGTGGTGGCAAGACGCCTCATCGCCATTCGGAGAATTTTGAAACTTGTGGCATCTAGGGTAGTCCTTGGAGAAGCACCTGGAGCACATATATTTCTTGAAAAGCTTTATGAAAAGAAGCTGTTGACTTTTGACGAACTCCCTGCCCATGTGCAATATATCATAAAAACCAGAATTATGGCTGATGATTTAAAGAAAAACCCTGCTGATTACCTCGATGCTATAAGGAAAATCAGTGATCCATCAGACGGAATTGTATATTTAAAGTGTTTCCGGAGAGTCGTTCCCTTGCTCATAGACGAAGAGGAATGGGATCTACTTTCGGATATAGCAAAAGCGGTCTCTGACGCCGCTAAAAGAAAACCAATGGCCACTCCATCATTTGCCGCCGGTCTTAAGACCGCACCTGGTACAGTCATTATTGATGAGACTACCCACAGGATTTTTCTAGAGGATGATAGTATTGTCGATAAACCATTGTTCTTTGTTTTTAAGGACGTATGTCAGAAAATAGTAGGTCATTATATCAAAACTATGAATGAGCCGGATATAAACCGGGAAAAAGCTACAAAAATATCAAAATTCATAGAGTTTCTTGGAGGTATAGGTATCGAAGTGCTTTCCAGGGTTATTGCTTCCTCCCCTCCATCCCATGTATACAAAGACGCCATATCCAAGCTTATTTCAAAAGGTGATGCGGCAAGACACTGGGCACATACTGTTCTGAATGCTAAAGACCGGCCACGGAAAATTTATATCGCTGCAATGCTTGTTTTGGCAAAAACCGGAAAAAGTGAGAAGGATTTTGAACCAGCCAGACGTTTCATTTCCCATCATGATCCAGGTATACGTGAAGCTGTAATGGATCTGGCCGTTTCCCTCAGGCCTGAAGATGCTGAATCAATTCTTCTTGCAATGCTCAATGATCCCGACCCCAAAGTACGATGGCGCGCAGTAAGGGCATTAGACAGGCTTGCCCCGATATCGGAAGCGTCCATGAGGGAAATTCTCGGAATACTGGTCGCAAGCCCTCCATCTGACGAAGAAAAAAGACGCGAACATGTGAACCACGTGGTACGCTTGATTTCAGCGATCAATGCCATGTGGTATATCCCCATACCAGGACGTGTGGAATCAGATGTCATTGCTGCATGCGAACTATACATGCTTCAAAAAAAAGGGTGGAAACGGATTTTTTCAATCGAGTTGGATTATGATGAAAAGAGCATTTTGCAAGCAGCTCTTCCGCTTCTTGCAAGAATAGGGGGAAACGCATCAGTGGCATTCTTAAACAAAATGATCTCAGAAAGGCATCCTATGGAAAAAGAAGCCAGAGAGGCGATGGAAAAGATAGTAAAAAGGGATATTGAATAATTTGTCATGTGTAACGTTTCTGTTTTCGGCATGTTTTGGGGATGGAATATCGGTTTTATATATTGCAGTGATCAGATGCAGGCTCTGTGTAGGAACCAATACCAGGAGGTTTGAGAATGCGTATTCTGGCAATAGCGGATATCCATGGAAATGGTTCGGTCGTTCAAAA
>CAYVIE010000190.1:0-5586 GCA_964451355.1 uncultured Desulfobacteraceae bacterium | reverse complement strand
TGACAGCTATGGGATGATATATGAAAAAAAGGAGGATAGAGGAAAAAAGTAAAAAGCTGACCGGTATGGCCCTTGGAATCAATATGAAAAAGACTATCGGAACCAAAGCCAACCCGGCTGATACTGGAAGAAAAAGTCTTGCCTGGGTAGGAAGATCATATCTTCCGAGGAAATGTGCAAGAACGATCAGCATCATTGTTGAACAACATATGAAAACTGTAACAAGAAACCATCTCCCTTCAGCAGTCAATTTGATCTTCTTGCTTGCAATTGCAAAAACAAGATAGATCAGCATTCCAATACCAGCAAGATTTAGTATGCCGTTGTAAGGGAGAAAAAAATCAGGGTTTGCAAGGGCTGCAAGCATTATTTTCAAGTTTTTTATAAAAGAATCGATGGAAAATAATGGAACTCCGGGGGGATTTTCATATGTACCCACAGACAGGATTCTTTGCCATATGTATGGAAGCATAAAAAGTGGTGTGGCGGCCACAACATGATAATAGGGGCTTACCTTGAAACCTTTAGAGTATATTATCATGAGGAGCATCATGATTCCCGAATAGGCTATGGCCTCATATCTGATATTTGCGAGAACAACAAGTGACAGCCATAGAAAGGCGAATTTTTCCGGATTTGGTGAGAAGAAATAATTATATAACATCAAGAAAGATAAGAAAAAAAAGAGAAGAAAAAGCAGGTCGTATCCTCCGCAAGTGGCATTGATAGCCAATACGGGCATGGATGCAACCAGAAACAGGGCTGACAAGGCTGTCATGTGGTTGGCCAGTTTTTGAACAGTAATATACGTGCCTGTGAGAAAACAAAAAAGCACAATGAAATTCAAAATAAACGCATTGGCAGGCCTGTAACCAGTAAGGGTGTGGAGAATCGTTTCCAGGAACGGAAAAAACAATGGGCGGTTCGGGATGCCGGTTTTAATTATATGCAGGCTGCTGTCATAATATTTCGCCATGATTATCCTGAGCGACTCGAAGTTCAAGTGCATGGATTGCGAAACGGAAAGAAGGTTGATCTCATCATTTAGGACCTTGAAACCAACCGGCACCGAGATAAAAATTATTCCTGCAAGGATAAGGCCTGATGCTAAAGCCCATATATTTTTCCGGACAAAGAGCGGAAAGGAAAAATCCTTGTATTTAAGAAGCTCGAAGAGCTGATATATCCAACAGATAAAGAGGATAGCCATTATGAAAAATGATGTAACAGAGAAAAAACGAACCAGTGCTTTGTAGCTTCGGAGGCTTAGCAGGCTGAAGATTATAAAAATCAGAAGTGGGACAAAACAGGTTAGCGTGAAAAAGAGCAGGCGACTACCCCAGATTGTCTCTCTTATCCGGGGGATTCCTGTATCATCGATCTTGAACATAACCGCCTGTTATTAAAAATACAAATACAATAATATTTCGCCAGGTAGCCGGATGTACTTTATCTCGAATGATAAAAGATAATATTGGCGGCTTCAAGCCAGATTTGTCTCGATTTGGAAAGCAGCATATTTTTTTGTAAATAAAAGGTGTCAGATTGGTGAGGATCCGGGTGAGGGGACAGGTAAGTAATGCTTGCCTATCAACCGCCTGTATATAGAAGGCCGAAGGTTTTGTAAACTTTCATGATCAGCGGCGATCGCCTTGCGCATGAAAATTTACGGGCCCATCAAGGCAAGTTGAAAAAAGCGCAGCGGGTGTAACTTAATGCCCGCTGCGCTTTTTGGGGTTATTCCGGACGGTTTTTTTCAGTATTACGCGCGCTTATTCCTCTTAATGATGGTTTGGTTTTTCAACAGCAGCCTGGGCTGCCGCAAGCCTCGCTATGGGAAGGCGGTATGGTGAACAGCTGACATAGTTGAAGCCCGCGTTGAAACAGAACCGGACTGAATCAGGATCACCACCGTGTTCGCCGCATATTCCTATTTTCAGATCCGGCCTGGTGTTCCGGCCTTTTTCCACGGCGTCACTTATCAGCGGAGCAACGCCTTCCATGTCGAGGGTCTGGAAGGGATCCTTGGGAAGTATTCCGATATCAATATAATGGCCCATGAAATTCCCTATGTCATCCCGGCTGAATCCGAAAGTCATCTGGGTAAGATCATTCGTGCCGAAGGAAAAGAATTCAGCATACCGCGCCATCTTGTGGGCAAGAAGTGCTGCCCTTGGGATCTCTATCATGGTGCCGTACTGATATTCAATTTTTTGCAAACCGCTGTCTTTGATTACCTGATCATAGACTTCGTCGAGAATTTTTTTCATCTCTACAAGTTCCCTGGCATCACATGTAACAGGGATCATGATCTCGGGAATAGGGTTCTTTCCTTCTTTAATCAGCTCTGCTGCCGCTTCAAGTATGGCCTTGATCTGCATGGCTGATATTTCGGGATATGTTATTCCGACCCGTACCCCTCTGTGCCCCATCATCGGGTTGTTTTCCTTCAAAGCACTGCTTCGCTTGATAACGGTTTCAACATCGACGCCAAGGGCTTCTGCCAGTTTTTGTTGATTTTCAGCGCTCCTTGGTACGAATTCGTGAAGCGGTGGATCCAACAAGCGTATAGTGACCGGAAGTCCATCCATTATTTCAAGGGCCTTTTTGATGTCTTCCTTGACATATGGAAAAAGCTCATCCACTGCTTTTTTGCGTTCATCTTCTGTTCCGCTCAGAATTAGTTTTCTCAACAGAAAAAGGGGAGTTTCAGAGCCTTCGCCGTAAAACATGTGTTCAGTTCTGAACAGGCCGATTCCTTCAGCGCCGAATGACTTGGCCATCAAAACATCTTCTTCGGTTTCAGCGTTGGTCCTTACTTTCATGGTTCTGAAAGTATCGACGATTGCCATGAACTCTTTCAGGCGTGGGCTCTCGGTGGCATTGATCATGGGAAGTTCACCTTCGTAAACCTTCCCCTTGGTTCCATTGATAGTGAATATGTCTCCTTCCTTGTATGTTTTTCCTTTTATAACAACGGTCCTGGAAGGATAATCTATCTGAAGATCGGCTGCTCCAACCACGCAGCACTTGCCCCAGCCCCGGGCCACAAGTGCCGCATGGCTGGTCATTCCACCACGTGCCGTCAATATGGCTACAGCAGCCCGCATGCCCTCGACATCTTCCGGGTTTGTCTCCTCTCGCACCAGAACCACGTCTTTTCCCTGCTTTGCCCAGTTAACCGCGTCAACAGCGGAAAAAACTATCTGCCCGACAGCGCCACCCGGACCCGCGGGCAGACCTTCGGCGATCGGGGTATAATTTTTCTCGGCCTTTGGATCTACCAGGGGATGGAGCATTTCATCAAGCTGCTTGGGAGTTACCCTCATTACAGCCGTCTTCTTGTCTATCAACCCTTCCTCAAGCATATCCATGGCTATATTCAGAGCAGCAAGACCGGTTCGCTTGCCGTCCCGTGTTTGGAGCATGTAGAGTTTGCCTTCCTGGATTGTAAATTCCAGGTCCTGCATGTCACGGTAATGCCTTTCAAGGATGTTTCTGATCTCGTAGAGTTGCTTGTAAACCTCGGGCATGGCCTCTTCCAGGGAAGGAAGGTGCCTGTTCTGATCCGTTTTTGTTTCATTGTTTATGGGGTTGGGAGTGCGGATTCCGGCCACGACATCTTCGCCTTGGGCATTGGGCAGCCATTCACCATAAAATCGATTTTCTCCGGTAGCTGGATTCCTTGTAAAAGCGACGCCCGTTGCGGAAGTATCCCCCATGTTGCCGAAAACCATGCTTTGAACGTTGACGGCAGTTCCCCAGTCATCGGGAATACCTTCGATTCTGCGGTATGAAACAGCTCTCTTGCCGTTCCAGCTTTTGAAGACAGCTCCAATAGCCTGCCAGAGCTGTTCATAGGGATCATCAGGAAAGGGCCTGTGAAGCACATCTTCTATTCTCTGCTTGAAAATTTCAGAAAGTGTTTTTAAATCCTCGGCTGTAAAGTCAGTATCGCCCTTGTAGCCCTTTTCCTTCTTCATTTGATCCATTATCTGCTCGAGTTGTACCCTTATCTCTTTTCCTTCTTCGGGTTCAATGCCTTCTGCTTTTTCCATGACAACATCGGAAAACATCATGATCAGGCGGCGGTATGCATCGTATACGAATCGCTCGTTGTTCGTTTTGGCTATGAGCCCGGGAATTGTCTTTGACGTCAAACCGACATTCAAAACCGTCTCCATCATTCCAGGCATTGACTTGCGTGCACCTGAGCGGCATGAGACAAGGAGTGGGTTGTTTGGATCACCGAATTTCATCTGCATAATATCTTCGACCCACGCAAGAGCTTCCTCAACCTGTTCTTTAAGGCCGGGGGGAAATTTTCCGCCGCTTTCAAAATATGCGTTACAACATTCGGTGGTAATAGTGAAGCCGGCTGGAACAGGTAATCCCAGGCGCGCCATTTCAGCCAGGTTTGCTCCTTTGCCGCCCAGTAAGTTCTTTTGGGAACCATCTCCTTGAGCAGATCCATTGCCGAACCGGTACACGAAATTCTTCATCGCTTCACCCCTTTCAATAAAATAGTTATACTTAAAATTTATTTTAACTAAATATGTTCTATTTAAACATTTAATATCTATTTAAGCAATTTAAATGAAAAATATATTTATAATTTTTTAATATAACCATGTCAAATAATATCAAAAACCCCGCTCATTCCATGTTAAATATTTTTAAAAAATTACAAATGATTTCAAGAAGATTTTATAAACATAGGGATTAATGTTCCTGTCTGCTGATTGAATAAATCAAATAAATAACTCTGTTCATTAATCTAAAGAAGCCGATAAGACAGGAATCGTGAGGTTTTAATCTATATGAGCAAATATATATCATACATCATACATCATCCAAATTTCAGGGATTTTATTGTTCGTAAAATAATTATTAATTGAATCTGTCAATTTCATATATCAGCAGACTTCTATCGGGACTTATCCCTATACTTGCTATCATGGTCTGCTTTACTTGTCTCAGGATATCCGTTTTTTCAATATATTGATTTGTAAGCGGATTTTTATGCAATACAAGTAAAACATGGTCATAATAAGTTTTATGTAGATTTGAAATCAGCCCCATGCGATGAGCCGCCTCTTTCAAGGATATGCTACCCCATCCCTGTATAATATATAGGTTAGGCATGGATGAAATTATCAGGATTCTATCCTCAGGATACTGGTAAAATTTCTTCACGGTATCCACACAACGTTTATATTCATATGAAAGTGAAATATCTGAAATTATTTGCTGGCGGGCCGAGACAGGAATATAGAAAATTAAATGGAATATCGAAAAGAGTAGCAATGCGGCCTTTGATGCATTCGTTGCGGGAAAGAGGGTGCGCCATGCATATACCGTACAAACAGATATAAAAGGGACGAAGAGTAATGCAAGCCTGTTTGAAACATTTATTGAAAAATCGCCCCAGAAGTATGCGGAATAGAGACAAAAATAGAAAAACATAAAGGCGATCATGATCCATATGATTATTGTTGCAGGCCTTTTTGCTTTGCAGCCTGTAAAGATCTTTCTAACCCAGATGTATAATCCAATGGAGGCGAGAATAAAGAGAACAAGGCTGAA
>CAYVIE010000189.1:0-5700 GCA_964451355.1 uncultured Desulfobacteraceae bacterium | reverse complement strand
CCGCCCGTTTGCAGAATGCAGGTTATACCGGCGCGATGGTGTAAACACACAGAGTGTGTCTGGCAATCCGGACAAGTCTACCATCCAGACAAGGCCATGCATATGTACTTAACTATTTATATTTTATAAGTGAATTATTGATGACGGCTTAGTAACGTCCATTAAAAACTATTTGAATCTTATTCAAAAACAAAATCGATATTAACAGACGTCTGTTAATATCGATTTTAAAACCGAATCATATTCAATAAATTTTTCCGGAATCTCCATCCTGAGATGAAAATCCTATCTGTTTTAAAGCGCTTCTCCGAACATTTTCACGGCATGGCAATAAACTATTCAAGGATTACAAGGGCGTCTGCCGCAACCGGGTCAGATCCTTCTATCATCAAAGGATTTATATCGACCTCCTTTATCTCGGGGTGTATGAAACAGATTATGCTCAATTTATGCAATATCGACGCAATCTTTTTCCTGTCTGCAGCAGGCATGCCGCGGAAAGATGAAAGCATCTTTTTACCCCTTATGCGGTCTGTCATGGACTCGGCTTCGGACATATCTATGGGTGCAATCCTGAAAACAACATCTGAAAACGCTTCGGTATAAATACCGCCGACCCCGAAAGCAATGCAGGGACCGAAATGTGGATCAGTGGTTATCCCGCACAAAAACTCCCGGGATCCCCGAATCATCCTCTCAACAAGAAGCCTGGTCTCTTTTCCCGCGCTCTTGATGATGTTTTGCGCCGCTTCAAGGATATCATCAGGAGTTTTCAGATCAAGGGCCACCAATCCTTTTTCTGTTTTGTGTGTTGCAAGGTGCGAACATCCCTTCAAAGCGACCGGATATCCGATCCTTGCAGCCGCCTCTACAGCGTCCTGGCGCGATTCAGCCAGATACCCTTGGGGAACTGGTATGCCGTAACATGCCAGTAATTTTTTTGCCTCGTATTCTGTCAGGTTTTTCCGGCCATCAGACAATACACCCTTTATTATCCCGGATGCGCGTGTGTCTGCGGGGAAAAACCCGGGTTTGCTGTATGGAGGCTTTTTTTTGATTCCGGCGTATGCAACCAGGGCCGCCATGGCCCTGGCCGCCTTTTCCGGGGCATCGTAAACAGGAACACCAGCGTCTTCATACTCTTTTGTATAAAAGTCTTCCCTGTCGAAAAATGATGAAAGCGTCATGGGAAATCCCAGGCGCGCCGGCAGGCTTGTGGCCCTGGAAATATCTCTTTTAATTGACTCCAACAGATCATCCATGGAAAGGCCGCCAAGAAGGTCTGATATATGCGGGTATATCGCCTTCAAGAAACCGGACGACATGGCCCCGTGTAATACTATCCCGTCTACTTCGCCGCTTTTTATAACAATCTCGGGTATGATTTCGGTCATGGCCTTCATATCCATGGCAAAGGTAATATCAACAGGATTTCCGGAAGGCGCGTGAGGCGCAAGGTATGGTCTTATTTTTTCCTGGAGGTCCTTTGAAAATTCAGGAACCCTGCATCCGTTTCTTTCCAGGGTATCAGCAATGGCTGTTCCCGGGCCTCCGGAGTTAGTGATTATCCCTATCCTGTCGCCTTTTATCGGCGGCAGGCTTGCAAGGGCCCATCCTGTCAGATACAGGTCTTCCACGCTGTTTACCCGGATAATCCCAGCTTGAGCAAAAAGACCGTCATAGAGTTCATCCCTGCCGGCCATCGCCCCGGTATGGCTACCACCAGCCCTGCCTCCAGCCGCTGTTCCGCCCACATACTGGACAATAACAGGTTTTTTCCTTGTAACCTCCGCGGCTACCTTCAAAAACCTTCTAGTGTCCCTGATGGTTTCTATATACATGGAAACAGCCCTGGTCTCATCATCATCGCCAAGGTATTCGAGAACATCTATGATATTGACGTCAGCCTCGTTTCCAACACTTACAGCTTTGCTGAAATGTATACCCCTTTTTTCCAGATATACGATTGTCTGGGCCACATAGGTTCCGCTCTGGGATATGAATCCAAGGGTTCCCCGGGTAGGCGACATGGGTGTCACGGTGGTGTTCAATGAGACCGCCTTGTTGACAAATCCCATGCAATTAGGCCCGATAAATCTCATGTTGTAGTTCCTGGCAATATCAACAAGCCTTTTTTCCCGCATAACCCCGTCGCTTCCGGTCTCCTTGAATCCGGCCGTAATGATTACGGCATACCTGGTCCCGATTTGTCCGAACTCTTCAAATACATCGATCAGCTTGTCAGATGGAAGGATGAATACGGCCAGGTCAGGCGCTTCGGGCAGATCCTTTGCAGATCTGTATGCCGGTATGCCGAAAACCTCTTTTTCGGTTGGATGAACAGGATAAACCTTCCCCTTGTACCCGTCTTTTATTATACTTGCCGCATGCATGGTTCCCATCTTCATGGGATTGTTCCCCGCACCGACCGTGGCTATTGAGGCCGGATGAAACATCTCATCTAAAAAATGCCTTTTCATGTGTAGGTCTCCGGTTGAATTTTAGTTTACCGTGAAAACTCCTCCAGGGCCCGGGTATAAAAAACAGCCCTGTTTTCATGCACGGGTGTGATTGCTGCTTATCATGACAGTTTAGCTAAGCCCATCATTAAAGAAACTATGAGACTATCAATCTGTTAACAAAATATTCAAGAAAAAAACGAGCGTTTGTTTTATTATTGATGCAAAAAATTTTTCTGTTATCCTTGGGAAAGAAATTTATTACCGTTAATATAATTTTGGTGTTTAAAAAACCGGCATGATTTTTCAGCCTGGATTCCAGATAAGCCGGGGATATTGCTACAAACTCAAACTACAGGGAGAAATTCAAAATGAAGGCGGATGAAATCAGAAAGGTCCTTATCATAGGGGCAGGCACAATGGGACACCAGATAGGCTTCATATGTGCCCTGCACGGCCTTGATGTAAACATCTATGATATTGATTCCGAAACACTTTCACGCTCCATTAAACGGATCAGGGATCTTGCAAAAAGCTTTGTAAATTCAGGCGGGCTTGCCCAGGACAAGATGGAAGAGGTTATTTCCCGTATCAAGCCTGAAACAGATCCTGAAAAAGCCGCTGCCGGCGTTGATTTTGTGAGTGAATCCGTGCCAGAGGATCCGAACCTGAAAGGAGAAATTTTTTCAAAATTTCATCCATTTTGTCCAGAGCATGCTATATTTACAACAAACACATCGTCTCTGGTCTGCTCCATGTTCGCCCACAAGACCGGCAGGCCTGAAAAGTTTTTGGCCTTCCATTTTCACGACGTCAGATTTACCCGGATAGTCGATATAATGCCCCATCCGAATACATCGAAAGAGACCGTGGAAACCGTGAAAGAATTTGCGAAAAGGATAGGCCAGATACCCATAGTATTGAAAAAGGAAAATTTTGGTTACGTGTTCAATGCAATGCTGATGGAGCTTCTAAAATCGGCACAGACTCTTGCGGCAAACGATGTGGCCGGTATAAAAGATATTGACAGGGCATGGATGGGTGTGATGCACACCCAGATAGGTCCCTTTGGCCTGATGGACAGTATCGGTCTGGATACTGTCTGGAAGATAACAGATTACTGGGCTAATGTCTTGAATGATCCGCAGGCAAAAGCCAATGCCGCTTTTTTAAAAAAATATGTAGACAAGGGTCTGCTCGGCGTAAAAACCGGAAAAGGATTTTATGCGTATCCTGACCCCGAATTTTCACAACCCGGCTTTATAGAAAAAGGAGATTGATCATGGACAAGGCTGTTGTTTCCATAGTCCGTTACGAATCACCAGGCAAATCCGTCACCGAGGCAGTTAACCTTGCAGGGGGTCTTGAGAGGATAAAACCTGGATCATCAGTATTTATCAAGCCAAACATAGTATTCTGGACAAAAGCTGTTCCATTCCCCAAGTGGGGTGTCATAACGACCTCAAGGGTCATCGAGGATATAATCCATCTTCTTCTGGATCTCGGCATAAGAGACATAACAATAGGGGAAGGAATGGTAACCGCGCCCAAGGACAATGAGACACCGGCGCATGCATTCTCCTACCTTGGATATGACATTCTTAAGAAGAAATACGGGATCAAAGTGGTAAATACAATGGAACGCCCGTTTGAAAAACGTGATCTTGGCCAAGGCATTTCGCTCAGGTTCTGCAAAGACGCCCTTGAATCCGATTTCATAATAGATCTCCCTGCCATGAAGACCCACAACCAGACGGTTGTCAGCCTTGGAATAAAAAACCTGAAGGGATTGATAGACATACCATCCAGGAAAAAGTGCCATAACCCTGATCCTGAAAAAAATCTCCATTTTTACGTATCCCGCCTTGCAGACGGTCTTCCGCCCGTTTTCTGCCTCATAGACGGTATATACACCCTTGCCCGGGGACCCGCCTTTGACGGCAAGATGCGGCGCAGCAATATCCTGGTTGCTTCGTGGGATGTGCTTGCTGCAGACATGGTGGGAGCAAAAATCCTGGGATACGAGCCGGACCAGGTTCCCTATATAACACATGCCGCCGGAAAAAGAAACCTGCCTGCCGATCTTTCCTGGATAGAGACAAAGGGTGAATCGATCGATAACCTTTGTTCCCAGCATGAATACGACTTCGCCTACAGCGAGACAGAAGAAGGAATAATGCCGGTGCCCCTTGCCAAACAAGGTATAAAAGGAATCTATTACAGGAAGTTCGACGACACAATGTGTACATACTGCTCGGGTTTGAACGGGCTTATTCTTTCCGCCATAAGGTTCGCCTGGAAAGGCCAGCCATGGGATAAAGTCGAAGTGCTTACAGGAAAAAGGATGGACCCAACACCGGGAATGAAAAAGACTATCCTCCTTGGAAAATGCATATACGCAAAACACAAAGACAACCCGGTTATAAATGAAGCCATTGCCGTAAAGGGCTGCCCTCCTGATCCCAAGGATATTGTCGAGGCGTTCCACAAGGCGGGAATAGAGATGGACCCCGGGCTTTTTGACCAGGTAGACACCCTTCCAGGGTTTTTCATGTCACGCTACCAGGACAAGCCGGAATTCGATGAATCCTTTTTCAGGATAGAAGAATAATATAAATCATTTCCTGAAAAATTAACAATGCCCGGGCGGGGTTTATCCCCGCCCGGGCTACTTAAAAAAATAACCTTAAAAACATTAATTAGATAATTACGCGCCTTAAATAACCAGAAATAGATTCCGGCTACTTTCCTGTCATATATCCAGAACACTTACCTCTAGAGCATTCTGCTGAATAAAGTTTCTCCTGGGCTCTACCTCGTCTCCCATCAAAAGGGTAAATATATCATCAGTATCATCAAAATCTTCCACCTTTACCTGTAAAAGGGTCCTGGTTTCAGGATTCATGGTGGTATCCCACAACTGCTGGGGATTCATCTCTCCAAGACCCTTGTATCGCTGGATGGAAATCCCTTTCTTCCCTTCAGTCAATACGTATTCAAGCAGGGCGCCGGGCCGGGTGAATTTTACCGGATCTACATTCTCCTTGCTTGAATGAAGGACGAATTCCTTTGCACTATCCAACCCCAGGAGCTCGTTTAACATGAAAAGATTCTGGTATTCCTTTGAATAGATCAGTCCCATCCCAACCTTGGTCCTCAATTTTTTCTCTTCTGTTTCAGACTCCTTCCAATCAAATATTTCATCTGAAATAAAACAAATAGCGTCGAAGCTATATCCATG
>CAYVIE010000188.1:0-5719 GCA_964451355.1 uncultured Desulfobacteraceae bacterium | reverse complement strand
TCATTGAAGATACAATTATCAGGCAGATGCGATTAGTAGCTGCGAAACTTTAGTTTAAATATCTTATTCGACTCGTTACACGGACATGAAACATGGAGCAAAGATTCGGTGTTATTACATCCAGGGATCAAGTGGCGATTCGCTGGATGACAGCCTGTCAAGCCGGCAAAAAACCTTGCGGGATAGTAGTTCATTTATCGGGAAGAGCTGAGTTTATTGAAAAAAATACCGAGGCATACCAGAGACTTGTATCCAGGGATTTGCTGGTTGTGGCTTTTGACTGGAGAGGACAGGGGCTTTCGACAAGACTCTTGCCTGACAGGATGAAAGGGTATGTTGGAAGTTTTAGAGAATATATGGATGATCTTCATTCAATTCTCTGCAAAATCGTTTCCCCCGTTTCTGTAGATAATTTGCCGGTTATATTTCTAGCCCATTCAATGGGCGCCAATGTATGTGTCAGGTATCTGGCCGAGAAGTCTCCAACGGGAATAGATGCTTGCGTACTGGTTTCCCCGATGTTCGGTATAAACTTTACGCCCTTGAGCCCTGCTTTGGCGCGCATTTGCATAAGGGCTGCCGTATCCATGGGGTTAGAGCGGGAATACGTTATCGGCAGCCGTTATTATACATCGGTTCTTAAAGGATTTGAAAACAACAGGCTGACAAGTGACCCTGATCGTTTTTTCCAGGAGGAAAAAGAGATAAGCAGGAACCCTGATCTCGCTATAGGTGACGTCACATACGGTTGGCTTAATGCAGCTATAGAATCAATAAAAAAGGTTTCATCAAAAGGGTATCTGAGGAACATAAAAGTTCCTGTATTGCTTGTCGCCGGAGATTCCGACAGAGTTGTTTCGCAAAAGGCGATAACAAAAGCCGCCAGGGAATTCCCGGATGTAAGGTATGAAATAATTCATGGAGCAAGGCATGAGATCCTGAGAGAAAGAGATGAACTGCAGGATAGGTTCTGGGAGTTTTTTGATGATTTCCTGGCGCAAAGGATCTTTACGCTTCCGTGATGGCAGGGTTGTTCCTGGTGGTGCGGGATAATGTTCCAAAAATAATCATAGAAGTCGCCATGCATGCTGTTCAGGTAACCCGACCTGGTATATCTTGCTTACTGTCTCGGTTATATTGTATGGCACGAAGCACACCTGGAGTTCGAATGAAACATCATCGAATATCATGTACTTGGCGTAGTTATTGCCATCCCGGGGTTGCCCCACGCTTCCTGCGTTAATTATGTATTTTTTCCCCGGGTCCAGTTCCAGGGTTTCCCGTTTAAGCTGCCTCCTTGTAACTTCCTGGTCATTTATTTCAATAAGAACAAGCTCATGGGTATGACCAACAAAACATATGGCTTCCTGGATCTGGTCCATTGTTTCTATTATCTGTTCCGGCCTTAGTTCGAACAGATATAAAGTTGCTGAATCAGGCGGAAAACCATGAACAAACCTGCAGTCTCCCATCACATGGTATCGGGGCAGGGCGGCGGTATAAGCCAGTTCATCGGGGCCTAGCATATCCTTTGTTTTTTCGAGTGATATTTTGGCTGTAGGGTTGAACCAGTTGAGGAATTCCGGCTGATTTATGGCAAGTTCATGATTGCCGAGTATTGATGGTATATTTCGTTTGATTAGCAATTGGATCACTTCAGCTGGTTCAGGCCCGTAACCGATATTGTCCCCAAGGGAGATGATAGTGTCGCATTCTGACTTGTCTATGCTCTTGAAGACTTCTCGCAGAGCAGCGGCATTTCCATGGATATCTGAGATGATTGCTATTTTCATTTATAAACTTTGTTCTACTGTTTTATGTGAAATCGATTAAGGTTATCAACGCCAAGTATAAATTTTTATTATAATAACCCCGCAGAAATACAGGTATTATTATTTATTATAAAAAAGTTCACGAGATTTAGCTTTGTTCAACAAACTCTTTAACTCCGTATAAAAAATAAATCAACAGAAACGCTCTGTTTTTTGAAATTCACTGGATAGGCATGTGATTTACGACAGTTATATACTGTTTTGGGGTATATGAGGCGAATTCTTTTTCTTTGCGTCAAGGTATGCCGGTGAATGAGACCATGGTCCATGCTCACTGCCTGGTGCGACTTTACCGTTTTCAAGCATGATTTTCGCCGCCTTGATTTTTTGTGTCTCCCTTGAGGTATGGGTCGAGAATATAATTGTAGTTTTGGCCATTTGGGGAAGCAGGCCGATCAATTCAGAAAGACTGTCCCTGGAAGAACGGTCCAGATCGGAAAACGGTTCGTCCAACAAAAGGATATCGGGCTCGCACGCAAGCGCCCTTGCTATTGCAACCCGTCTTATCTGGCCCCCGGACAGAGTGCGGGCGCGCCTTTTTGCAAGGTCGCACAGGCCGACAGCATCAAGGGCCTTGTACGCGCGTGTGTGGCATTCCTTCTTTGAAAGTTTGCGCATTTTTGGACCGAAAATTATATTTTTCAAAACCGAACCCTGAAACATTACCGGGCTTTGGTCAACAAGAACCACCCTTTTTCTCAGGTTTGTTAGAAATTTTTCCTTGTAGACGACCTTTTGTCCCATGAACTCAACGTTGCCTGCAGCAGGTGCGATCAACAAAGCCAAGATTTTCAAAAGAGTTGTTTTACCGGAGCCATTGGGACCGAGAAGCGCATAGATCCTGCCATGTTCAATGGATATTTCGGGTATGTCGAGCACGATCCTGTCCTTGAATTTCACTATGATGTCAGTCAGCTTGTAGGCAATATGTGTGTCTATTTCAGTTTTTCCCATGGAAGTAGCTCAAAAGTGCGTTTACAATGAGACTGATCACAAGAAGGATTATTCCAAGTCCGACGGCAAGATCGAATTCACCTTTGTCGTATTCAAGAGCCATGGCAGTTGTCATAGTTCTGGTATAGCCCCTGATGTTTCCACCGAGCATCATGCTGATGCCGACTTCGGAGATCGCCCTTCCGAATGCCCCGGTTATTGCGGCAAGTATTCCGAGCTTGGCTTCGTTTAAAACAACCAAGGCGACATGGAGCCTTCCTGCTCCAAGGGTCATTGCCGTCAGGCGAAAACGATCATCCACCCGGGCGAGCGCAGACATACTATACGAAACTATGATTGGAAAGACCAGAAGCGCTTGTCCTATTATTATGGCTCCGGGAGTGTAGAGCAAATCCCATGATCCAAAAACTCCTCGTCGTGATATCCAGGCGTAAACAAAGAGCCCTATCACAACAGTAGGTATAGACATGAGGGTATGAAATAGAGTGATTATTCCTCTTTTGAACAGGAAATTCCTTGAGGCAAGAACAAATCCAACGGGTATCCCGAAGAATGCGGCCGCCAAAACAGCACTAATGCTGACACGTAGAGACAGAATAACTATATGCGCGAGCTCAGGATCGCCAGATAGGATCAGGTTGATCGCCGAGTTGAAGCTTTCAGAGAAAAAGGTCATTTCAGCATATTGTTCAAGTCTATTTTGAATTGGGCAAATTGTCCGGGACGAAAAGCTGCTGGCCGGCTATTTGATATTCTGCAATCAGCCGTTGCGCTTTTTCCGATTGGAGCCATTTTGCAAATTCTAAAGCTGCCTCATGATTTACATGGGGGAATCTGGCAGGATTTACAGGAATAAGAGCATATGGATTGTTTAGCATAGGATCTTTTTCAAAAATAATTGTAAGCTCAACAGGCGGTTTGCGCATATAGCGGAATTTCAGAAAAGTGCCCCGGTCACAAAGTGTGTATGCTTTTTTTTCATCTGCAATGATAAGGGTTTTCCCCATTCCCTGGCCCACAGAAAGATACCATTTTTCATGTAAAATCATGGACGGATCTATACCGGCTGCTATCCAGATGGCTTTTTCCTTTGCATGTGTACCGCTTTCATCACCCCTGGAGATAAAGGTGCTTTTGGATGCGGCAATCCGTTTAAATGCATCAGTCGCTCTGCCCGCATTGGATGCGCCTGCCGGATCTTTTTCAGGGCCTAGCAGGACAAAATCACTATGCATGAAAGGATAGCGCTTTGTCCCGTAACCCTTGGCTACAAATATTTTTTCCCGCCGGGGATCATGTACAAGAACCGCATCGACATTTCCTTCTATACCGTCTTTCAATGCAGCCCCGGTCCCCTTTGCCATGTATTTCACATTTATGCCTGTATCTTTGGAAAAGACCGGAAGTAGAATCGACAGGAGGCCGGATGCATCGACACTTGTTGTGGTTGAGATGATTATCTCTTTTTTGTTCTGTTCAGCGACTCCCTGGGAAATATAGAAGAAAAGAAAAGCAACAATAAATAAAAAAGCGATTGAAATTTTATATATTTTATATAACGGATGAAAAGGATAAGAGCCGTTTCTCTTGTATGAAATGCCCATTGATTTGTGAAGCTCCTCTACTTATCCTATTGTAATACGGTTTTTCCCTGCTTTTTTTGAGTCATACAACAAGGAATCGCACCTTTCTATTATATCAGGGAGTGTATCGTTATCGTTTGCAATTGTGCCGCCCATTGATATGGTTACGGATATCGGTTCGCCACTCATTGATGGCGTGATGGTTCTTTCAACAAGAATTCTGTATCTTTCGCAGATCTGCTCCAGAACGGCAAGATCAACGTATTTGCAGATACCAAGGAATTCCTCGCCCCCCCATCTGCCAATGAAGTCATAAAGCCTTATCACAGAGGAAAGGGTTTGTGCAATTCCCTTGAGAACTCGATCCCCTGTGAGATGGCCATACTTGTCGTTTACCTCCTTGAAGTCATCAATATCAAACAGGCATACTCCAAAAGAGAGCCCTAAACGTTTTTTTGCATGAAACGAAACTTTCAGCTCATGTTCTATAAAACGGCGGTTGGGAAGCTGGGTAAGATCATCGATCATCGCCAATTTTCGCAATTTTTTCAATTCATCGCCGAGGATTTTGGTTTTTCTGTTGTCTATAAAAATTTCTGATGCACCTATGATTCGCCCATCATGGCCTTTAACCGGGGTCGTGCATATCTGAACAGGGAGCCGGAATCCGGATTTATGGCGGAGATAAACCTCAGCGTGGCGTATCTTGCCATCAGCCATTGTCATAGACAGCGGGCATTCACCTGTACAAAGCAGGGTTCCCTCTGAGTCAACGTGTGAAAGCAGGTTGTCAAAACATAGTGAACCGACTATTTCGCTTGCCAGATAGCCTGTCATGGCCTCAGCGCCTCGATTCCAGAAAAGGATTTTTCGTTTTATATCAACAAAATAAAGTCCGACCCCAAGGTTAGAAAGATGTTCATAAATTTGAAAATTTTGGCTGAAAGCTTCAGGCAGATATGTATGTTCCATATGGGCCATTACAGTTGACTCCTGTTTAGGCTCTGTTTGATATTCAAGATCCAACATAGGATCATGATGTAACCCATTTCAAGATCAAAAATATTTTATAACGAAAGCACATTTTGTGGCGTGATGAACAACAAGAATGCCCTCATACCCTGGATGAATCCTGTTAAACATAAAAATTTAGCGTATTAAAATTCAAGTTATCATTGAACCATAAGCAGGAGCAAGTATTGGGTTGGAATGGATTGACATGAAAGTATTCACAGATGTAAGAAAAAATGATGGATTTTTTACGATTGCATCAAAAATAATAAGCTAACAATCTAGTAACTATTCAGCGAAATATTTAAAAAAATACAAAAAATTTGAAAAAAGTACTTG
>CAYVIE010000187.1:0-5738 GCA_964451355.1 uncultured Desulfobacteraceae bacterium | reverse complement strand
AAAAAGTTAAACAAACCATCCAGCAGTATTCGAAGGACACATAAAGGATCTGCAACACCCGAGCACTCCACTAACATGACAGAAGAATCAGGTTCCGGTCCAAAACGAAAAATCAGGCCCGCCAAAGAGACTACAAAAAACAAAACAATAAATAAAGTAAAGACCGGAAGGCACAGGGTGGGTGACACATGGATTGAACCTGTCTCTGGCATGGTTTTCGCGTGGGTTCCTGCAGGTACGTTCAAGATGGGTTGCGGCCCCTGGGATGGAGAGGGGAACGCTGATGAATTTCCAGTCCATGATGTGACCATAGAAGGATTCTGGCTTGGACGCTATCCCGTAACCCAGGATCAGTGGAAAAAGCTCATGGAAGGATCTTTCTGGCATAAAGTCCGCGGACACAACCCATCCTGGTTCAAAATGGGCGGTGACTACCCGGTGGAACAGGTGACATGGTTCGAGGCAAAGGAGTTCTGCGAAAAGCTCATAGCCGCTAACAAGAACCGCTACCACTTCAGGCTTCCCACCGAAGCCGAGTGGGAATACGCTTCAAGAAGCGGCGGGAAAGAAGAAAAGTATCCCGGCGGACTGCCTGTGGATAAAGTGGCCTGGTATTCCAACAACAGCAAGATGACCACTCATCCTGTCGGCCAGAAGGAACCAAACGGGCTGGGCCTCTACGACATGAGCGGTAATGTCTACGAATGGTGCGAAGATATTTACAATCCCAAGGGATACAACCTGCACGAGCCGGAAAATCCCCTTGTAACTTCTGGCGGAAACCGGCGTGTAATCCGGGGGGGAAGCTGGTGCAACTTCCCCGGGGAGCTAAGATGCTGCTACAGGGGCAATGTAAAGCCGGATTTCAAGGGAAACTATCTTGGATTCAGGGTTGTGATGACTCCCTTGAGCAGGCGGCTTAAAAGTGGTTGATACCTACCTGGAACGAGATCCTGCAATAAAGATGAACAGAATCCCACAAGCAGCCGGATAAAACCTTTTCCGTGCCTGGTTATCACAATGCCGAAATCTCAGCCTCAAACACGGAAATCAACCGGGATAATTCGTCTACCCAAGGCAGAATCTCAGCCTTTGCGAAATCTAAGCATGATCTACTCAACTCGCACTTGTCTCCATCAGATACGCCTGAGTAGTAAGGGCGCTTAATCCATGGCGTTCCTTCCCAAGAAGCAGCCGCTTGCAATGCTCCATCCAAGGAACCAAAGAGACTTGAACTCAACACCGCCCTGAAAAATATCCTGGAATCAACCTGATTCCAGGACCGGCTTATCTCGTCGATCCTTGCAACCAGGCTGGAAAGCCGCACGGAAAGATCCTTGGCATGGCAGTCTAAAGCCAGCCACCTTGCTGGATCGGCACCTATTTTATCCATCAAGCGTCCAGATAGCCTGAACGCCTCACCATCCCCGGCGGAAACCGTATGGGATTCAGGAAGATAATCGACCGTCCCTATACCGATGGCCATCTTCGTATCATAATCAAAAGCACATACAACCTTCAAAGCGGCCCGGACATAAAGACAAAAACGCAACGAAAAAACGGGGTCAGCAAGCAACACCTGCCATCCGTCTCCCCTGTAAACCCCAGGTTTTCCGGGAATAAGACCACGGTAAACCCCGGCTAAAATACCACATATCCTGTCCATGCAGCATGCAAAACTTCTTCTGGCATCTATGCAACGCCTGGAAAATCCGACGATATCACCGGTCACAACCGCCAGCATCCTTTGATCCCAGCTTTTTTTTACCATCAGGTGAATGACTTTTATGATTATACTTGAACCATCCCGGAAGTTAAAATCCAGCCACTTGACCAACAGCATTCAGCTACTCCCTTCTTTCCGGGAAATATAATTTCCCCCCTCCGCAGGGAACTCTCCCACCAGGATGTTCAACTTGACAAAGATCAGTTCAGGTTCGAACCTTTGAAAGACTCTTTATAAACACCATGGTTGCGATTGTGCCAGCGGCCATGGCAACCGCTCCAGCGAAAAACGCATATCTCAGCCCGAATCCATCCATCATGAAGCCAGCCAGGAGTGAGCCCGCAAACATACCAAGGCTGTGCGCCACAGTGACCAGGGCCATAACAGATCCCATTGCAGAACGCCTGTTTCCCTGTATGACAGCTATGGCCATCAGGGATGGAATCGCTATGCCCCCACCTATACCAAAAACAATATTCGCGCAGAAAAGATCCCAAAATCCCCTCGCCGTGCCCACAAGCACCATGGCAATCGCTACTATGATTCCGCCGGCTCCTATGAGGATCCTTTTGTCCCTGCGATCCGCAACAATACCCATGGGAAGATGGAGTATCCCACTGATTGAGACTCCAAGCATAACGAGTATCCCGATTGCTGTACTGCTCAGAGAAAAATCAGTATCTGCATATACAGGCAAAAATGCCCACACAACACCAATACAGGTAGTATAAGCCAACCTGAATATAAAAATACCGCGAATAATCCGGTCCCCGGCAAGTAGCCGCAAACTACCGCCATTTGCCTTTGCAACCACTGAATGCTCCGACGCTACCGGGGGAAGCAAAAGACCGCACAAAAGGAACGATACAAAAGCCAGCCCGCCCATTATGGCAAATGCCGCATCAAGCCCCCAGATATCTTTTATCCCACCCCCCAGGAAGGGCCCTATGCTCAATCCTAAAAAAACGGATATATTAAAAAGCCCCATGGAAAATCCTTCACGCCCCTCGGGAGTGATGTCACCTACATAAGCCTGGGCAACCGGCATTATCATAGCCGATGCCACCCCCTGGACTACCCTGATCCATATAAGGGAAACTACCCGGGTAGCGGAAATAAACGCCAATGAGATCAAAAAATATGAAAAGAGACCAGCGACAAGAAAGGGTTTCCTGCCGTGCCTGTCAGACCATGCACCGAAGATAGGGAGGAATATGGTTCTGCTGAGTGAAAAGCCTCCGAAAATCAACGCTATTGCGATCCCGCTTCCCCCAAGATGTTCCGCGTAGACCGGCAACAGCGGCACAACTATGCCGACACCCATCACAGCGGCAAAAAGCGCGGAAAAAAGGGTGGCAAATACTTTTTTGTCTATGGATTCAAGTTGTTTTCTGGAAGCATTCTCCATAATTTTTCCGTCTGGGAAATACGCCGGTATATATTGGCCATAAAACATTCATGACGCTGGAATCTCCTCAAGCCGAGGAAAATCACATGTTTTTTACCGGCCATATACCTCATGTGATGCTGAACCGGGCAGCCCTCGCGCGGTTGTTATGGATAACCTCCGCCACAGACGAATCCTGAAGTCACCCCTGAGGTCACCCTGGACATATTTTTTCCCGGCAAATGCTTTTCTGCATTCATATGTTATCGTTTCCGCAATAGCAAGCCGGATAAAAAACAAAGTTTTCAGATTGACTTTGATTCTATGGTCGAATATTTATTTAAGTTTCATTTGCCAAAGGGTCGGCAAAAGGGAAATGACCCTATCGATAAAAAATTTAAACTACAGGAGGTAATATGCAAAGGTATGCACATGCTCCACCGGCTTTCCTGTTTGTGTTCCTGGTCTTATCCCTCTCGGTCTTTTTCTTCCTCCTTCCTGATGTGGTCTTTGCAGGCCACGGCATATCCCCGGAATCCACCGGGGCGGAACATCCATGGTGGTTCTGGGCGGTCGTCCTCTTCGTGGTTACTTTTGTTCTCGGCATTTTTGCGGTCCTTGGGGGCGTTGGAGGCGGAGTCCTTTATGTTCCTATCATAAGCGGCTTTTTCCCTTTTCACCTGGATTTCGTAAGGGGAGCCGGCCTTCTTGTGGCACTTTCAGGCGCTCTTGCTGCCGGTCCCGGGCTGCTGAAGACAGGACTTGCAAATCTGAGGTTAGCCCTCCCGGTCGCTCTCATAGCTTCGACCTGTGCCATAGCCGGCGCAATGATCGGTCTTGCCCTTCCAACACAGATAATACAGATAGCCCTGGGGATCACTATAATAGGAATCTGCATCCTCATGCTCACTGCAAAGAAATCGACTTTTCCTGACGTGCCCAAGTCAGACAGGCTCTCTGCCGCACTCAAGATATACGGAATATACTATGAAGACAGCCTGGAAAAGGAGATAGACTGGAAAGTCCACAGAACTCCTCTCGGCCTGGTGCTCTTTATCGGTATAGGCCTGATGGCCGGCATGTTCGGCCTTGGGGCCGGCTGGGCTAATGTGCCGGTCCTGAACCTTGTCATGGGCGCTCCTCTGAAGATCAGCGTTGCAACAAGCAAATTTCTCCTCTCCATTACCGACACATCTGCCGCATGGATATATCTCAACAAAGGATGTGTCATACCATTGATGGTTGTCCCCTCGCTCGTGGGAATAATGCTTGGATCGTTCGTTGGAGTAAGACTCCTCAAGATAGCAAAGCCGGGCATAATCCGCTGGCTTGTGATCGGATTACTGGCGTTTGCCGGCACAAGGGCCCTAATGAAGGGACTTGGGTTCTGATCCCCCTGAAAAAAACATAAAAATATAGGGAGATAACCATAATGCGACAAGAATACACCACAGAAGAGCAAAAACTCTATGCGCTGGTTCTTGAAAAAGGAATGTATATCGGCCTGCTTGGGCTTCTGATCACATTTGTCATATATGCCACCGGCCTTGTCACGCCCTACATTCCATACGACAAACTGCCCGAATATTGGTCGATGTCAGCGCACGAATACCTTGAAGCGGCAAATGTTCCCTCAGGTTGGGGATGGGTTGGACTCCTCGGATACGGTGACTTCCTGAACTTCGTGGGAATAGCCATCCTTGCGGCGGTGACCATCCTCTGCTATATAATGATCGTTCCAATACTTTTCAAAAAAGGGGATAAAATCTTCGCTGCGATGGCCATCCTGGAAGCCATTGTTCTTATTGCAGCAGCAAGCGGATTGATTACAGGCGGCCACTGACCAGTAAGCGCACAAGGATCTTCAAAAAAGCATCCCCTGGCCGGGAAGCGCTATGCCTTGGCCGTTGGCCGGTAGAAAACCATCCGGAGCCATTTTTATTGATGGTTCACTTCCGGCCGGATCATGGAGCTTTTAGGATAACATCAGCATAAAAAATCAATCCCCGGCCGGCCCCGGGCATTCTCTGTTTTGCCGGGGCCGGAACCGGGTTTTGTTATAGAACCCAAGAGCAAAAACGCAATAGGTTACTGGTACAGAAAGACCGCTATCTGTTCCATTCGTAAGATCTGTCTCTCAGATCTTACTTCTGCTAAGTACTGGGAAAAATGGAACCGGGTCTCTCCTGAGCAGGTTGAGGCTATTGCAAGAGCCTTTTTTGAGAAAGTTTGGGCAACCCGAAACAGAGCACCGGAATGTGTCTTGTTTGACACCACCAATTATTACAGTTATATGGCCTCAAACACAAAGTCGGAGTTTTTTGAACGTGGCCACAATAAGGACGGTAAGCATCACCTTCGTCAGATAGGCCTTGCCCTTCTTGTGGACTCTGCGATCAGAATGCCTTTGTTTTATCGCGAATATAAGGGCAATGAGCATGACTCAAAGGTCTTTCACGAAATTATTGACGAAATGTTTGAGATCCTCTGTGGGTTCAATCAAACAAAGACCCGTATGACCGTGGTATTTGATAAAGGCATGAACAACGAGGAGAATATCGCCTTCATTGATGATGATCTCGTAAAAAAGCGAAAAACGCTTTTTTACGAGACGGGGGAGGGCTT
>CAYVIE010000186.1:0-5741 GCA_964451355.1 uncultured Desulfobacteraceae bacterium | reverse complement strand
CACCCCCACCCCCGGCCGGGGCTAAACCGCCCTCGGCCGGATGATGGACTTTTACGAGTCCATCTTTTTTGTCGGAGGTAAATAAAATCGGAGGTCACAATGGGTACTGACTGCATTTTTTGCAAGATAGCATCCGGTGAAATGGGAACAGAATTCCTGCATGAGACTGAAAGTCTTGTGGTCTTCAAAGACATAAAACCCATAGCACCGGTACATCTTCTGATCGTTCCCAGGCGTCATATACGGAGCATCAATGATATAACCGATTCCGACAGGGATGTGCTTTCCGATATGCTGCTTGCGGCAAAGAAGATGGCAAAAGAGATGGGTGTTGACAAGTCGGGTTACAGGCTGTTTTTCAATGTCGAGAAGGGTGGAGGGCAGGAAGTGTTTCACCTGCATTTGCATCTGATCGGCGGATGGGAAAAGAAAACGGAATAATATAAAGAACATGTCAGGGAAGGAAAGCATTTCTATGCAGTCGGCTTCTTCTGCGTTCGAAGAGACATACAGGCGTTATCTCAAGGAGGCGGCAGGGCGGGATCTCGCAAAAGCGGCACCGGTGCTCGGCATCGGCCTTGACGGAGAGACTGCTCTTATTCCATTTCTCGGTGCGACATACTCAGTGAATAAGGACGGAGTCAGGGGACCGGATGGCAAGAGACCGTTGCACGCGGTAAGTGTCGTGCTCCTGAAATACCTGATTCTTGCTCCGGATGAAATTCCGGCCGATGATACCCTTGTGGCGTATCGTGAGTTTGCGGATGCGGCTCCGTTTGTGGGCGGTTTTATTGCGAATTGTGAAAATTCGATTGCAAAGCGTTTTGCCGGCCGTCTTGATCTTCTTGCCGACTCTTGCGCAAGGCTCGGGGGACAAAAAGTTGAAGGCTATACATCCCACGATCTTTCAATGAAGATTCCGGCATTGCCCCGCGTACCGCTCCTGATGCTTTTTTCAGACGAAGACGATGAATTTCCTGCTGCATGTTCGGTGCTTTTCGAGAAAAGAGCAAAGGAGTTTCTTGATATGGAATGCCTTGCAATTACAGGCTGGCTCCTTGCGGATTTTCTCTCACGGGCCGCGGGTGACACCGAGTGGCGCACAATCATGTAATCCTTAACAACAGAGTTGGATTTGCCGGAATTCCGGCACGCTTAAACAGGGGAAAGAACAGGGAAAAATGGGAAAGACAACAGCAGAAAAGATTTTCGATGCTCATGTGATCGACAGGCCCGCATCAGATGTCTTTGTTCTGAACATAGACAGGGTTTTTTGCCACGAGATCACCACGCCGACAGCGATACTGGATCTCGAGGCAAGGGGAAAGGACCGGGTCTTTGATCCGGAAAAGATCATGGCCGTCATTGATCATGTCACCCCGGCCAAGGATACCAAGACTGCGATCCAGGGCAGGATCCTGCGCGAGTGGGCAAGAAGGCACAATATCCGCAATTTTTTCGATATAGGGCGAAATGGTGTGTGCCACGCGATATTCCCTGAACACGGGTTTGTGCGTCCAGGTTTCACAGTGATAATGGGTGACTCCCATACATGCACCCACGGCGCATTCGGCGCTTTTGCCGCGGGTGTTGGCACCACTGACCTGGAGGTTGGCATATTAAAAGGAGTTTGCGCCTTCAAGACGCCCAGAACCATGAGGATAACCCTTTCAGGAAGCCTGAGGCCTGGGGTCTTTGCCAAGGATGTGATACTTCATGTCATAAAGACCATAGGTGTAAACGGCGCAACAGATCATGCGGTCGAGTTTACAGGCGATCTTGTCTCTGCAATGAGCATGGAATCCAGGATGACCCTTTGCAACATGGCGGTGGAGGCAGGTGCTACCACCGGCATATGCTATCCGGACATGACAACGGTTGAATACCTCTGGGAACATATCAAAGACGAGTTCGCAGACAAGCAGGCCGCACTGGACGCATATTCATGGGTGGTTGCCGATCCGGATGCCTCGTATGCGAAAGAGAATGAGTTGGATGTTTCCGATCTTGAACCCCAGGTCACATATGGCTATAAACCCGACAATGTTGTCCCGGTAAAAGAACTTGAAGGGACCCCGGTTGACCAGATCTACATAGGGTCCTGCACGAACGGCCGCATAGAGGACCTGAGGGTTGCCGCCAAGGTGCTCGCAGGAAAGAGGATTGCGGATTCAGTCAGGGGGATCGTCTCTCCGGCTACACCTCGTATATTCCGCCAGGCACTGGAGGAGGGCATCATCCAGGTTTTCCTGGATGCCGGGTTCTGCGTAACCAATCCCACCTGCGGGGCATGTCTTGGCATGAGCAACGGTGTTCTTGCCCCTGGCGAGGTATGTGCTTCCACAACAAACAGAAACTTCAATGGAAGAATGGGCAAAGGCGGGACAGTGCATCTCATGAGCCCGGCAACAGCAGCAGCCACAGCGATTGCCGGACATATTACAAATTCCCCCATGTTCAAGGGATAAATCCATTAACAGCTTTCCATAATTTACCGTGGAAAACACCTCCAATGACGGGGAGAAAGACGGACTTCTTTTCATGCCTGGAGGTGATTGCTGTTAATCATGAAAGTTTTCTTGCGCGCAGATCAGACGTTGTTCGTATTTCATGGCAAAAGGTGTGGACAAGAACAGGAGAAGAAAATATGTCTCGACTCGGAGGAAAGGTCCTTTTCCTGGATCGTTCTGACATAAATACAGACGAGATAATCCCAGCGCGTTACCTGACCGAGATAGACAAGGAATCTCTCAAGCCGTATCTGCTTGAGGATTTGAAACTTGAAGGATTCAACCCCCAGCAGGATATCCAGGGCAAGGGAGCCATCCTTACAAGGGCCAATTTCGGTTGCGGATCATCCAGGGAGCATGCCCCGTGGGCTCTTGAGGTCAATGGTATCAGGCTTGTTGTCGCTGAGAGTTTTGCAAGGATATTCAGGCAAAACATGTTCAACTGCGGCATGGCGGCTGTTTCACTCCCGTCGGAAACCATTGACCGCCTTTTTACTGAATATTCCGGTCAGCCGGCCGAGATGTATGCGGATATCGAAGCCATGGTGATAGAGATCTCCTCTGGTGATCGTAGTGAGCAGATTCCCTTTGTCCTGTCTGATTTTGACAGGGATCTTGTCAGGGCTGGGGGCTGGGTCGAGTATGCCGATCTCAGGTATTGAATAAACACCTGTCAGCAGGAAACGAAGAATCCATGAAGCGATTTGAAGAGCTTTTCCTCGAGCTGTCAGAAAAGGTGGAAAAGAGGGATCAGGCATCCCGCACAGTTGTCGAGGTGGCGGCTGGTAAGGATTTTATAGCCAAGAAAATCCTGGAAGAGGCGGGTGAGGTGTGGGTCGCATCCAGGTGTGAAAATCGTGATCGTGTGGCAGAGGAGATATCCCAGCTTCTTTACCATACCCAGGTGATGATGATAGCCTGCGGCCTTGAGCTCGAAGATGTATACAAGTATCTGTAATTCAAGTAAAAAATGTTTTTTTGTTCCGCCGTACTCGATGGGCTTTACCGTGAAAACAACTCGGGGCCAGGGGAAAATATGGCTTTGTTTTCATGCCCGGAACTGATTGCTGCAAATAATGAAAGTTTATAAAAAAAAACGGGAGCCTGTTGCTCCCTTTTGCGAACTGCGCTCACTGAGCGGACAGATGAGGTGTGGGGGCTCTGCCGGCAGGATAATTGATATTCCTGCCGGCAGGCCATCTTTTTTCCGGGCATCTCGTAGGTAAGTCGGATTCAACCGGCTACTGGACCTTTATTTCGATCTTTTTCGGTTTTGCCTTTTCAGCCTTGGGAAGCACCAGGGTCAGCACCCCGTCTTTCAGCTTTGCCTCGATTTTGTCCTGATCAATGGCTTCCGGCACAGTGAACTTCCTGAAAAAACGTCCCACTTCATATTCCACCAGCAGGTCTTCTTCCTTTGCATCTTCGAATGGGGCGATGTCCCCTATGATGGTGAGAGTGTTTTCCCTGAGATCTATTTGGAGATCATCAGCTTTTACACCAGGCATATCCGCCACCAGTGTGATTGCGTCTTCGGTTTCGTATATGTCGACAGGCGGCAGAAATACAGGACCCGGCCTGGTCTGCTCGGCTGCACCGGTTACTTCCTGTTTCCCCTTTGCCTGTAATTCTTTTTTTTCAGTATCGGTCATGACCATCCCCTCCTTTCACTATGGATTGTGTTGAATGGATAGCAAAATATTCAGGACCCAATTACTTGATCGCAATCTTTTTTGGTTTTGCAGCTTCAGCCTTGGGTATCCTGATCGTAAGGATTCCGTTTTCAAGGGATGCGGAAATCCCGTCCCTGTCTATGTCGCCAGGAAGTGTCACAACCCTTGCAAAGGAACCAGCGTCCCGTTCCCTTCTGTGATACCGGACATTCTGTGCAGCCTCTATTTTGCGTTCACCACTTATTGAGACCTGCCTTCCGGTAGCCTGGATATCGAGAGCATCAGCACTTACCCCGGGCAATTCCGCTCGGATGATATATTCATCCGTAGTTTCCGTGATGTTTGTCAGGGGATAAACACCAGCCCGTTGAATCCTCGATGGAGTTGCGAAGTCGAACCGCTCGAACAGTTCGTCAAGCTGCCGCCTCATTCTTTCCAGTTCTTCAAAGGCGGACCTTACCCCGAGTTCCGGAAAATTCCATATTCCCCTTGTAATCATACCTCATCCCTCCTTTCTTTTTGTGATTGCCACGACAGAATCTTGTTATCTGCAATCCAGCCTGTCATTTTCTGATAATTACAACACTTGAAGGTTAACGAATTTAGCTAACATATATCGTTTCATTCCACCTTAACAGGAATCCTGTAGGTTTCGGACTCTTTAGCTTTCCGCAATTTTATTTTCAATACACCCCGCCGGTAGGTGGCATCTATTTCTTCCGGGTCAACCGGGCACGGGAGTGTAATTATTCTTGAAAACGATCCATAAACCCTTTCTGCACACCAGAAATCACCGTCCCTGGTTTCACTCTCCTCGCTTCTGGTGCCTGAGATGGAAAGACGCATATCATCAAGGAGTCTGACCTCTATGTCGTCTTTTTCCATTCCGGGAATTTCCGCCATGACGTAAACTTTTTTCCCTTTCTCAACAACATCTACCCTTGGAAACGTAATTCCCCAAGGATCCGTGAGAAAGGAATCAAAAAACGGAGTAAGAGCTCCCACTTTTTCATCCTGCCGGTTAAACTTCCTGCGTATAGTCGGCAATAATCCTTTTTTTCTGCCCGAGAAGAATTTTTTCAACATTGCCCATCACCTCCTTGTTTTAATATTGGATTTACTTTTACCGAAGGTGACACGAGCATAGATATATTAATATAGATATATTAATAATAACAAGGTGTTGCCGTTACTTCTTGTCATAAAAATAAGCAGCTCTTCGCACCTGTCAAGGGGGGCTGTCAACGGTCATTTAAAATTGAGCCATTTTCGGTCGCGAAAATTAAACCACTTGGCCCAATTTTTGTTTGCCCGGCAAAGCCGGCACTCCGACCACTTGGAAGAGAGTGGAGATACCTTGTCTGAGGAGAAATCAATCTGAATCGCAAGGGCGCTTCTGGCAACGGAAGGGTCTGAAGGAAGCGATAGGAACATAGCGAAAGTGAACCTGATTCGGCTGAAGCAGAGGGTAAGCCTGCCAAATAGGGCAAGCCCAATACTCAGACAGGAGTTTAAGGATTAGCACATATCAATTTGACCTTTTCGTTATGATATTGGA
>CAYVIE010000185.1:0-5761 GCA_964451355.1 uncultured Desulfobacteraceae bacterium | reverse complement strand
CTTGGTTTCGTTTTTTTCACTTTAACATATTGTCCCATTTTTGGGGTCCACTATATTTCTATGAAAGCTACCTTCGATTCTATGATTTTTCCGGATGTTTGAGGCCAGCTCGTGCTCGGACCGATTTTCAGCCATGCAGTTACGGCTGAACCGATAAGCCATAGGCCGGTGCAAAGGATCAGCAGGCAGATCAAGGAGTACGACCTTTTTTCCATCTTATGGGGATCATTAAAGAGGAATGAGATACTGTCGCGGGTGATCGTGATGTATATTCCTCCGTAGATAGGTATATCAGGCGGCCCTTTTGTTTTTTTATCAGCCATGACTCTTCTGGGATTTAACAGGATAACATGAGGTTATAACCACTCAATCGAAAAAATACTGTCGGCGGCTTAATAAAAAGTCCATCAGCTGCGTTACGTTTTACCGTGAAGGGGCTCAACGTGTTTTATATGTTTCTTCCTTCCCGGCTCGCGGCGCCATGCAATATAGTTTTGGCGTGACAATACTTCGGGGCTGGTGTAAAAACCGGCCATTTTTTTCATGCCCTGGAGTGATCGCCGCTAATCATTAAAGTTTACAAAGCCGTTGTTATTTATATGATAAAATATCATAGACTTGGACATATTCCAATATATGATGGACTCGTCAAAAGTCCATCAATGATGTGTTGTCATAAAAAAAATAAGCCGCCTTCGGTGCTTTTTTCCGCGCGCCATTTTGTTTTGACGGCGAGGGGTCGATATAGATTATTTATCGGCCGGTTGTGCATCTGGCATATGGAAAACACTCGCGGATCCATGTAAGTATGCTAAATCGAAATTGGATTGTTGCAGGCAAAGCCGGTGGGGTGTGGGAAAATGATGCGAAGAGCTGTCTGGTAAGCTCGGGCCGCATCTATGTTTTAATATATTGATATAAAATTTAACCTTTTCATGATTAGGGGCGATCACTCCCGGGGTATGAAAACAAGGCTGTTTTTCACCCTAGCCTTTGAGGTGTTGTCACGGTAAAAGATAAATCTGCCAGAGATTTTCCAGAAAGTGCTCAATAATATAAAATCAAAAGGGCGCCATAAATGGCGCCCTTTTGAAGAACTCTGGCTATCAGTTTGGTTGGAGGAATTTTTATTTATTAATATCCCCAGCCTTTGAGTTCGCTTACAATATCGACATAGAAGCCGGGAGCATCGAAGCCTGGAGTGATACCGAACAGCTGGTCTACTATGTTGAGATGGTCGCAACCAACACTGTACCATGCGGCATCCTCGACACCCCTGAAGTTGCCCCACTTGGCGCTGTCAACACTCACAAGACCGTCGTTTGCACCTTCATAGGCAAGAAGGACCAGCCATGTGGGTTCAAGAATGATGTTGGGGCAGGATGTCTTTGCCTTGGCTGCCCAGCTCTGGTAATAGATCCCAGGCATATCGGGAGTATTGGGATTGAACACATTTTGCATATAGTCACGTGTGAGGTCGTATGCGTTCTGGAGACTGTCAGGATTTGTGTCGCCGAACAGGAAGGCATAGACAAAATCAACAGTATCTCCCACGAGCCATTCCAGGGAATCGGGAACAATGCCGAGAACAACGTCTGCAATGGCGCTGCCACGATGAGGACCGGCTATGCTCGTATAGGTAGCCACATAAGGAGCGATTCCCAGGTTGGATATGGCGTAACGTGTATAGAGTGTTCCGTGAGAATGACCTATGATGTTGATTTTTGCAGCGCCGGTCAATGCTTTGATCTGGAGGAATTGGGTCTTGAAGTCGGCCGCTTTGTTTGCCGTTGAATCCATGGCGTTGACCGATGTGACATAGACATCCGCTCCTTCGTCTTCAAGAGCCTCGGGTATTCCCCACCAGTAATCCACAATTCCTAGTACTTCTGCTGATGCGCCCATGCCATGAGCCAGGATGACCGGATAACGCGTATCACAGGTATTGCTGCTGCCGCTTGCGAAAGAAATCGCAGGAACCATTAGAATCAAACCTAAAACCACTAAGAATGCTGCTGCTTTTTTCATCTTTACCCCCTGAATTCCCTTGAATGTTAATGGATAAATACTTCCCTTTCGTAAGAACAATTTATTTTAAATTAATTTGATATTTTGTTGGAGATTGAACGTTTGCCCGGTAAACCATGTTTACGGTTATGTACTTAACCCTTACGTAAAGATTAGTCAATCAGGGAAACCCTGAAAATGAGATAGGGAAACCCTGATTTATTTCATCGAAGAGATTTTTTGGGCTCTGCCGCTAACCGGCTAAACAAAGTTTTGCCAATAGGGCGCATTATTCTTCGAGTGATGTCAGGCCTTCCCTGAGGGCTATCTTGGTAAGCTCTGCCACGCTTTTGGCGTTCAGTTTGCGCATAAGCTGCTGGCGATGGGATTCAACGGTCTTTATGCTGACGCATATTTTCTGGGCTATCTCCCTCGTGGAGAGTCCTTCTGCAATCAGCTGCAGTACCTCGCGTTCCCTTGGGGATAGTATGGATGTCAGGGAGTGGTCATCCTGGTTTAGCAGGTGCGCGTAATCCTTCATTACCGTGCTTGCAATCTGGGGGCTCATGTAGCTTTCGTTCCTCATTACCGCCCTGATGGCCGCTGCAAGATCATCAAATGCGCAGCTCTTTAAAAGGTAGCCGGATACTCCTGCCTTGAGCATACCTATCACGTAGCGGCGATCAGCATACATGGAAAGGGCGATCACCTTTGTCTCTGGCCGTTCGGCCTGGATCTGGCATGTTGCTTCTATGCCGTTTAGTTCCGGCATGCTGATGTCCATGACCACTACGTCAGCCTCGAGTTCAACGGCCATGCGAACAGCTTCCCTGCCGTCTTTGGCCTCACCGACCACTTCTATCTCAGGGTCACCGGAAAGCAGGGCTTTGAGACCGTCCCTGGTTATCTTGTGATCGTCTGCTAGAAGTATCCTGATAGTCATTTTTGAAAATCTCGCAAAGACTCATCCCCGCCGGTTACAGTAGTTCATTGTTCATCTACCCCTTTCATGGGTGAGATTATCGTCATCCTTGTTCCCTTGCCGGGAGTCGAGTATATTTCAAGCCTTCCTCCCTGGTGCGCAAGGCGCTCACGTATTGAAAAGAGGCCGAACCCGCCTCGCTTTCTTGAACGTTGTTTAGTCTCGGAAGCATTAAAACCGATGCCGTTATCTTCGATAGAGATCCTCACCTTGTCCGACTCTTTTGATGTACGTATCTCTATCCGTGTGGCACGGGCATGCTTCACCACGTTAAAAACAAGTTCGCGCACAGCCTGGAAAAGTAAAACCCTCATGCTTTCCTCTATGGGCTTGTACGTCCCGTCATCAATACAATCGACTTTCAGGCCGTGCCTTGTTTCGGTCTGTTCAGCAAGCCATTCTATGGCAGCCTCAAGACCGATGTCATATAATATGGGCGGAGAAAGCTCAAAAGTCAAGGTATGAGTATCTGTAATTGTCTGATCGAGCAGATCGTGTATCTCATCGATTTTTGAGGAAATATCAGTATTATTGACAGAGGCCCGGATCCTTTTTAGGAGCATGGCGGCATGGGTCAGGGCATGCCCGATCCTGTCGTGAAGCTCTGTTGCAATTCTCCTTCGTTCTCTTTCTTCGGTCAAAGAAAGTTCAGCAGATAACGACCTCAGGCGTGACTGGTACTTCAAGAATTCTTCCTCCTGTTTCTGGGTCAGGTCGCGCAGAGCTTTTTCGTTTTTGATGACATTGTCGTAAAGGCGCGCATTTTCAAGTGATATCGCTGCCTGCGAAGCAAAGAGGTCAAGAATCCCAATGCGTTCTTCAGTGAAGATCCCCGGGGTGATATCATTTTCCAGGTACATAAGCCCAAGCAGGCGATGCTGCCTTAACAAGGGTAAGCAAAGGACGGATTTGGGCCGGAATTCGATTACATATGGATGCTGGGTGTATTCTCCATGCCTGTTGGCATCGAGAAGCACAAGGGGTTTTGCCGTGCGGCGGGTGTAATTCAGGACCGGGTGGAAAATATCTTTTCTTGGCTCGGTGGCCACTGCCGGGAAGTGGGTTACTTTACCTGTTTTTGCCAGATATTCAGCTTCGAAAAGGATCTGGTCGCCCTTGATCGTAAAGAGCTGCGCTTTGGTGGCGCCTGCATTGCCTGCTACAATGGTGAGCAGGCTTTCAATAAGGTCGGATAGCACTATCTTGGTGGAAATAGCCTGGAATGCTTCGAGTATCGAAGAGAAATCAATATAATCTAAGTGTTCGAGGCTTGTGACCCGGGAGCTACCTGTTGCACCAGGATATTTCTTTATAATGATGTTATCTGTTCTGGTAACCGATCCCCATCGCTGGAAGATAGTGGAGGCCGATCTTAAAAGATTGTCCCTTATCCTGGTCAGTCCTAGCGCTTCACAATACCCGGCAGACAGTTTTTCTGCCAATCCCCTGACATGGAGGATATTTGATTCCGATGCCCTCAGAGCCGCTTCCTGGGCAAGGCGAAGGGCGCTTATATAATCCCCTTTGAGTTTGGCCCTTTCCGCCTTTGCAAGAAGGGCGAGGGAAAGGAAGTTATCCGGATTCGCCCGGGATGCATGCTCCAGGACGGCAATGTCATGTTTGATCCGCATCATCAAAAACGGCTGGATACCTTTGGGTTTCCTGCTGAAAGCGGCAGATGAGGCAAGGGCATCGAAAAAATGGTATTCAACTACGATCACTGTTCCTATGTGATAATGAAGAAGGGGGCGGCACAGCTTAAGCCGCTCGAGTGCGGCATCAATCTCGCCTGAAAGATAGGCCAGCTGAGCGGCAAGAAGGTGGTGCCGAAGGAGGATGATGGGTATGTTACTCTTTTCTATTGCGGATAGATGTCCCCGGGGATCGGTATCATCCGAATCAATCTCTGTCCATGACGCGGCCTTGCCGGAAAGTATGGATATATATTTCTGGACTGATATAAGGTAATGGAGTGCACCGGTGTCTTTACTGTTTTCAACGAATTTGAAATACCTTCCGCAGGTTTTTTCCACCATGCTCAATGGCGCGCCCGAGGCCAGGAGAAGTATGACAAGGCTCTGTATATTGTAGACCGCATAGTTGGTGTCACCGTATTCGATTGCGGCCTGTATTCCGTTTCTGTGCGCATCGACTGCGGCCTGGAACCTGTCTGTCCACGGCAATATGGCCATGCCGTAAAGAAGCATCAGCTTTGGGATAAGTGAGGGAGTCCCAAACGATTCATTTGCCTCCAGTGCCAGGGCCGCATATTTCTCAGCTGTCATGAAATCCTTGAAAACAGAGCTCAGCGATGCCGCATAAACCATGTATCCGAATGGTGATTCTGGAGCATTTCCATGTTTCAGCGTAAGTTCGAGAAGTTTGAGGGATGCGAGTATCGCAAAATAAGGATCGCAAAGAAAAGCGGAAAAGCACAGGTTTACAAGGAGCTTCATCGCTATACGAATACGCTCGTCTTCCACTCCACCCAGTTTTTGAAGCTTGTTTGCATCCTTGTTCTTGAGTCCGAAGTAAAGTGTAGAAAGCCTTGCGAATACCGCAAGTCTTCCGCCGGTCCTGGGGACCTTTATGCCAATGGCCGAAAGGCCGTCTATTCCCATAGCCACGGCTTCTTCGTGCCGAGCCATACCGGCCAGAATAACCATTTTGATATTGCAGAGCCTGGCCTTGGATAATCTGTCTTTGGCCCTTTGCATGAGGATTTCAAACCGTGCGTCAGCTGAAGCAATCCGTTTTTCCAGATATTCGCAT
>CAYVIE010000184.1:0-5763 GCA_964451355.1 uncultured Desulfobacteraceae bacterium | reverse complement strand
TGCTCACCTTTGGAACAGTGATATTATGCTCCAGAAGCCATTTTTCAAATTCGCCTGCATAAGGAAATGATTGGGTGTCTAAGCCGACAGGAGCAACTTGGGACAAGTAAGTGGATATCTGCCTCCACTCCAGGAACAGTTGCCCCACTTCGGTAATGTTCTCCATTCTGACTTCAAAAAAATGTTCTTTCTTCCTCGTTTTCTCTTTGGTAATGGAGGCGTAACTGCTGATGACTTCTGCAAGCTCTTTTACCTGTTTCATTTTTGGTGACATAGCGTGGCGTAATTTCTCGCAATCAAATGTCACCGTCGAAACTTCTGATTCACTGACCGCCAGTGTTTTGAAAATCAAGCGCTTGCAGTAAGCTATGCCAGCCAACCTGCCTATTCCACGAAAACCAGCATCCGTTTGAATGCTTTTTGCAGACATCCCAATGTTCACCAATCGTGGCAGAATGTCGCCCTGCGGAATGCCCGTTCCGTTATCACGGATACAGAGCGTTCGGGCTTTTTCATCGATAGAAATATCGATACGACCAGCTCCACTCGGCAAGATATTCTTACGCTCTGCTTCCCTGATTGCATCAAATGAATTTTGAACATATTCCCTGAGTGTATCCAAAGGATTCGTATACATCCCAGTGGTAAGCGTCTCGAGGACGAAAGCGCCGATCCTCGGTATTGCTGAGTCAAGATTCTTTACCATCGCGATTTATCCTTACAACTGACGATATGCCGGAAACGGGAAGTGGACTTTTATCAAGGATGTATTGAAAACAGGATGCTGCAGAAGCATTTGTCCCTGTCTAAGTCTTGTCACTGTTGCCTTGTTGGACTGTGAAAAAATGTGCTTGTAATCCGCAGCCTTTGACAGTTCAACGGGATTGGTTCGCCCATAGATATTTGTCCCACAGTTACCAAGCACGCGAGTATGAATGCCGGAGCGGAACTGTTCTGCTCCAAAGAGAACTACACCGAGCGAACGGCCGCGCTCCGTAACTTCAAGCAGCCACCTCGTAAGTGTTCGGTCCTTGGAACCTGATGTGGCGGGGGCGTATTTGTTCAACTCGTCAGCAAAGATAACGACACGGCCCAAATCATCACGATTGATTGTCTCATACAAGCCCAATTTAGCATCGAAAACCGTTCGGATGACATCACCGAAGACAAGGCACTGCAGATAGTCTGACAATGGCGCGATATCTATAACGACTATCTTGCCCGGTCTTAGGTCCTTGATAACATCAATGATGAGTTTTTGGCGTCGATCTTCCCCAATATATTTCGAAGCAAAAATATCATGGTCGGTCCTCGTTCGAATTAAACGGCTAAATTTGCGCCAGGACTGCACAGAAATCTCTTTTCTTCCAGTTTGCCCCCTTTCTGTCTTGGCTTGGATTTCTTCCCGGAGTTTCTCCCATGTCTCCGCCTGAATCTCTCCTAACTCGTGAATACAACTTTCCATCGTCGATTGGGGATCATCGATATCTGAAAAAAGTAAGGACATCTTGTCGCGCCCGACATCTGTCTCATTGCCTTCCTCTCCCCCCTTAAATGTATCCACGTCATAATAGTAATTAAATGCCTTACATTCCTTGATCTGGGTATCAAGAACGTCCTTGGGTACGTGTGAAGATGTAAAATACGGCTCGGAGCGTTTCGCATATGGATAAAGATAAGTCACATTTTGGAGAGGTATATGTTCTAGACCACACTTTCGCCATTCCGCCTTCTGAGCTTCTGTTAGTTGTTCATTTACTTGGTCGATAGCAAGCAGGTCAGGTCCCTTCACGTTGAAGATAATAATGCTCACTTTATCCTTCATCCGTTGCTGCAAAGCACTTAGGAGAAACATCGCATAGGATGTCTTGCTGGCGAGACCAGATATACCTGAGATATTGATGTGCGCCGCTTCGGGTCCTATAAGGTAGCGTGCCTCAAAATCGATTCGGATCTCCTCATTGTTTGATGTCTGGATATAGCCGCCTGGAATAGGCTGCTGTAATTTTTCAACACCAAGTGCGCTACGGATTTCCTCCGGCCCAGCCCATTCTACGCGCGCTCCATCCCGAATCGGCATCTCAATATTCTGGCTGTTCCCCAAAATATCAGCCTCGGCAATGGTTGTTCCCAGGCGTTCGTTCATCGGTGTTGCGTTGACATCGCCAAAGTCCGACGAGACGAAGTTAGCCAGATGCCCAGCGCTATCCGTAATGTAACTTAACTCCTTAACCATAGCGTAGGAATAGCTTTTGTCATTCCCGTTGCTGGAAATATGCTCAATCCTTACGATGTCAAATGGTCGAATAATTACGGCGTGACTCAACCAAAAGCGAACGCTGGTGCAAGTCGTTGGCTTGTTTTCAGTGGCAGTTACCTTGCCAATAAATTTCTCTTCTGACATTGCTTCATGCTCCTCTTCAAAAAATCAGTGCCTTGAACCGTTCATGGCTTAGGAATGAGGACCGCAGATAAGTCTCAGCCAAATATATCGGGTAGATGTGACTTGCCCAACGAGTATCCACGTTATAGGGAGTGACATTACGTTCTCGGAGTACATAAGCGGAAATAGTATCGGCTCGTTCTTCCGAAATGCCATCGTCCTTTTCAGGCCCAGTGGCAAAGACCTCAATTTTGACGACACCCTGGAGAGGGCTATAAACCTTTTCTCTTGGACGAAGTCGGACATACCACCACCCATACGTTGTGGGCTCACCCTTATTCGGGCTGATGACGGTAGTCCGTTCCTTCCAGTTGAGACCTTTTGTCAGGTTCCCGAGGTCCTGGCGGCCTCTGCCCTGACCGAGTGTCATATTGGGTTTGAATGTCTTTGCCAAGCCAATAACATTACGAAGCTGCACAAGATCGTCTCTTGTGAGATCCAGGTCCTTGATTTTAGTGTCGCGGTATTGGAGACCACCGTCCTTAACCAGCATTTTTGAGGCCTGAATTGCATGATTGCGAATCATCTTTTTTATCGTTTTCAACTCAAGCACTTGCATCTCATGAATAATCATCGCACGTCCAAGATCGCCGGGGTCTTTATCGGATTTTGATTGATAATCGTACCTTACAATGCGAAACGCCCGGTTTTCCGGCATCGCATCGTTTATCTTCCTTTCAAGGTCTTTGGCATTTTCCTCTTCAAGAACATTGGGCACGGCAAGAATGTTTTCTATACGCGTCAGGTCCCTTCGAGGTATCAAGCTCCCAGAATCTGTTCTCTCAAGAACGGCCACTCCGATTTGACCAGCACAGATGGGCAAATACCGGTTTCCGAAACTGGCATCAATCACGCGGTGAGAACGTTGCGAACCATCGAGAAAGTAGCGGAACATCGAAACATCTATTTCCGGGATTCGCTTCTTTCCATCTTTTAGTTCGGGGTTTTCGAATCGGACATGCTTGGGGAATTTGTACTCTTCTACGTTTTCAGGAAACATTTCCACATCGAGCGTGAACCGTTCATTAGGAAGACACTCAATATGATTCTCCCTTAGAATAGAAATCACTCGTTTCATGAGTTGCAATTCCTTCCCTATGCGCGGTCTTTATACGACCTAACGCCGCTGCAGATCAGCGGCGGACGCTGCGACGAGCATGCTCGCTGCAGCGGGAGTCCGCTGCATTCGCAGCGCCATTCGCCACGACCGCCTGCGGTTGTGGCGAACGACAAAGCTCAGTGACGCCTGTGGAGCGCCAGCGGAACTGACGTCCACTGGAGCGCATTGAAATTAATTGAGCCTTCCCCAAAACTGCATCATGTTATGCTGTGGCCCTTGGGCAGATATTATCAAGCTCGCAACATTCCCAAAAAAGAGAAGGCTCAATGAGTTTCTACACTAAATAACATAGATCCTGTTGAAGGTACAGTTTTGTATTCCAACACCTTGTCTATGTTAAATATCCTTTTTAAGTTCATAGTTTAACTGTTTTTCTATAAGGTCTCTATTCTAATTCTGAAAGAGGTATGGGAAAGACATAACTCCAACCTCCTGGCCGCATCCGTTTTTTAAGAGGTTTCCCATCTCTTATTTTGATCAGCTTCGATGTTGAGGGCGGATTGGTCAATTTTTTTAGATTTCTAATTGCAATTAAATTCTTACACTTTTTCCCATTTGCCTCTGGATAAATTTCGCCTTCATTCGGCTGAAATCGAGCCATGTGTTTATTCAAATCTGCCAGCCTTTCCTCTGAAAGCTCTGTTTTATCTTGCCATCCTATTATTTCCGCCACATAATTAATTTTGTTAAGTTGATTTGTGGTTGCAATATAAAGCATAAGAGGATTGTCTTTTGTAGGTGGATCTTTTTGAAGTTCCTTAATTGGTAATTCTGTGTATGGTTGTAAGTAAAATGTCTCATTTGGATTTTTGCTTTGAGACTCCAGTATTTCTTCAAAAATTTCTTCGAAAATACCATTCAAGAAAAGCGCTATTTCCATAATAACCTCCTGAATTTTAAAGTTAGTAAAACCGGTTGCAGTTTTTGTCGCCGGCTGCATTAGCCTTGATGGGCGTTATTTTTACATCCTGGAATCCTTTTAGGCTTTGGAGTTATTGGAATTTTGCACCACCTTACCGCCGCCATAATTCATTTCCTCATCCTCTTCCTTCCGGTCATGCCCGCCGGGGACGGTTTCCCCGAGCCTTGGAAGCAGGGAGATGGCTCTTTCCTTTTCCCCTCTCAGCAGCTCGTAATATGCCTTTTGCGTTGTCGCTATATCCTGATGCCCCAGCAGCGCAGACACCGCGGCAAGATCGCCCCCGCCCGCAAGTATGAGCGAGGCAAACAGGTGGCGGATGTCATACATCCTCACCCTGTAATTGATCCCCGCCTTTTTGCAGGCGGTCTTGAACGAATGTCTCAACTGCTTTACGGGGCGGCCCCTGTATTCAATGATATATTCCGTCCTGGCGGCTTTTTTCATCTCCAAAAGGCGCTGCCTGAAATGTCCGGTTATGGGAATCACCCGCCAGGTCTTTGTCTTGGACGCATAAACCCACACCTGGTTGTTTTCAAAATCGACATTTTCCCATTTCAGGGAAAACAACTCCGAGTGGCCGGGCCTTGTCCCGAGATTCCATTCTACTTCTATGGCCCATTTCAGGTGAGGGGGCGCATATTGCATAATTTTAGCAAGATCCTCGGCTGTCAGCCGGACCTTGATTTTAGGCTCCTTGGCCTTTGACCATGCCTTGAGCGGTGTTTTGGATATGAAATCGTGCTTTATCCCCCAGTTGAACAGGGCGCGGAGGTATCCCATGTAGCGGTTACGGGTCGCAATCGACCTGCTGCGGAAAACCTCCATGGCCTTCATTATATCTTCATAAGTAAGATCATCTGCCGGGCAATGGGAGCACTTGGGCAGGATATGATTATTGAGAAGCCTCCGCATGTCATAAATATAGCTTTCGGAGCAGACCGCTTCCCTGTCTTCCAGGTAGAGCCTTGCAAGCTCGTCGAGGTATATCTTTCCCGCCTGCCGCTCTATCTCCTCCCCCCGTTTTTTGGCAGCCTTTATCTGGTAGTCTATGGCCTCGGCTTCGCGTTTCGCAGGCAGGCCCCTGCCGGTGTAGATTTTGTGTTGAGATCCGTATTTGTCACGGTAAGAGACATACCAGCGGCCGTCTTTTGTCTGATGAACGCTCATGGTTACACCCGAGAGATGCTTATAACGTTTTTATATACGTATGCGCAGACCAGACAACCTGTCCGATGATCCTTATCTCGTTTATGGGTATTTCAAAGCTTTCATAAGCCT
>CAYVIE010000183.1:0-5835 GCA_964451355.1 uncultured Desulfobacteraceae bacterium | reverse complement strand
TGGGCTGTTTTAAGTGGATGAAAAACAGTGCCAACGAGGCCAAGCGCTTATGGCTTGAGACGTTTCATATCAAAGATCAAATTGACTATCTTTGCATGGACTCTAAAGCCGATGATTACGCTTTGTTCCGTGAGTTCAAAAGGCAACGGAAAATAAACCTGTTAACGTGTTGCCGTGAAAACATGGACAAGTCACCGCATCGCAAAAAAATGATCAAATTTATGAAAAAGCCGAAGCATAAAAAGATCTACCGTGAAAGATCATTTAAAGTCGAGCCGATGCAGGGCCTGGTAAAGGATATTTTCGATTTAGACCGTTGCTGGATGCGGGGCGACGAAAATAACCGCTGGTTATTCGCAGCAATGGGTCTGGCTATCCAAATGCATCAACTCGAAGCAGTTAAACAAGGTAAATCAACTTGGAATATCAAAGAGCAGGTGTTGGGATAAAACTCCCCGACCCCTCAGATATCTATTAATTTTGGCTATCATAATGCTTTTTTCAGGGTGTGGGACTTATCAAATGTATAAGGCAAAACAGTAATATTATCCTGGATGGCCAAAACATATTCAAGATGTAGTTGATAGAAAACAGGTGATACTTGGAATGAATAAAGCCCAAGTTCAGATTGCAACTGGAATTGGAGCAAATCTTATTAAAAAACGAACACATATAACCGAATACGGGGTTTCGGAAACTTGGATACTTTGGAGATCTTTTTTAGGATGGAACTTTGCTAACTCAGGGGTGTCTCAAATGGTTTTAATTCACTTCAAGGATGGAATAGTTGATAGTATATCTTATAACTAGTGAATACTTATCTGTTCAATATTGTTGACAGTACCCATAATCCATTTTAGTTTGTACCAAAAATTTAAGGGGTTAATCTAATGGGTGATGAATCTTCAAACGGTAATGTACCCTTTTCCCCCGATCAATGGATAATCGACCGTAACAAGCCTGGACAACCCGGACAATACACAGGGAAATGGCGCAAGGTCGGCCCCCATATCATGATCCAGCTTTCCTATCCAGGAGGCGGGAATGCATATAGACCATTGACGAGTCTTGAACCCATGACCCATCTTTCGGATTCCATCTCCGAACAGTTGAGGTCTGGGCATTTTGGTAAAATGGGGGATTTGAGGCGCCTGATTACCTATGAAAAGCTGAAGGGCACGCTCCATGATGTCATCTATTCCATGGAGGCCGCACAAATTGATTTTTATCCATACCAATTTAAGCCGGTCCTCAAATTTATCAATTCCCCAACCGAAAGACTTATAATTGCCGATGAAGTGGGTTTAGGTAAAACCATAGAGTCTGCCCTCATCTGGATAGAATTGCAGGCGCGTCGACAGGCAAAGCGGTTACTTGTCATATGCCCAAAGAGCATCTCCAAGAAATGGAGGGATGAATTGAGAACAAAATTCCTCCTCGATGCGCGGGAAGTGGATTTCTCGGAGTTGCACCAGGAAATTGAGGACATTAAGAAGGAGGGGCCGGGGAGCCCTTTTGTTTTAATCGCCACATATACTGGGTTGAGACCCCCAAAGAGCGAGATACGACACCTTGATGAGCCGCTTGAAGAGGAGATAGAGACATCATTCAAAACCAGCCTGTTAAGGGATTTGCGTCATTGGAATCTGGGGTTTGCACCATTCGACCTTGTGATTTTCGATGAGGCGCATTACATGCGGAATCCCGGAACCGCCACATTTCATTTGGGGGAGAGCCTCGCCATGGCTGCGGAAGCGGTTCTATGCGTTTCCGCAACCCCTGTGAACAACAGCAACACAGATCTTCATAGCCTCTTGCGCCTTGTTGATGAAAGCTTTTTCGAAACACAGGGTTTGTTTGAAGAGCTGTTGGAAGCGAATCGCCCATCTGTGCAGGCTAGTAACGCCCTGGCTCGCACACCGATTGAAATAGGCCTTTTGGAACAATCCGTTGAGGGCATGGCCGAAAGCCCATTTATCAGTAGATCACCATTATTCAGGCAGTTCTGTGAGAAGCTGGAGGAGCTTGACCCTGACGATAAATCCCAATTGGCAAAATGTCAGGACATTGCAGAAAAGCTTAACCTGTTGGGGGGCTATGTAAACAGGACCCGACGGGTTCAGGTGAAAGAGAATCGGCCATTGAGGGTTCCCAGGGTTCTCGAAGTTGAGTATGGCCCTGAAGAGATGCTCCTGTACAAGACTATCCTTCAAATTGTCCGCAGAAGATGTCAATTGGACAGCCGGCCGTTTCATGTGTTTCATGTATTGAGCTTTCAATTAAGGGCGGCCAGCTGCCTGCCTGTTATCGCCCAGGAAATTCGGGATGGTCGTTTCGGTGATGCCGAGGAGTTGTTCGGAGAGGCATTCGGGAATGACATTTTTTATGATTTTGAGGATGACGAAAAGGAGGACATAAATACCGTTCAGGGCCTCGAAACCCTCCTATCCTATGATTTTGAGAAGCATGACAGCAAGTACAAAGAACTGAAATCCATGTTGGAGAAAACATATCCGGATGAAAAAATCCTGATTTTTGCATATTACCGCCCAACACTCGAATACCTAAGGCGTCGATTATCTGCGGATGGCGTGAGCGTAACGGTTATTCACGGGGGAAAAATCATAGAGGAGCGGTGGAAGGAAATTGAGCGGTTTAAGGATCCAAGAGGCCCCCGAATTCTGCTCTCATCAGAAGTCGGCAGTGAAGGTATCGATTTGCAATTCTGCCGGATCATGGCCAATTACGACCTTCCCTGGAATCCGATGAGGGTGGAACAGCGTATTGGACGTATTGACCGTGTCGGGCAAGAGGCGAAGCGGTTGTCCATCGTAAATTTTAAGGTAAAAGACACCATAGAGGAAAGGTTGTATGAGCGCCTGCATGAAAAGCTGGAGCGGTTCGCCAACAGCTTGGGGGATCTTGAGGCTATTATCGGGCAGCAGGTGAAACAGTTAACCATCGAGCTTCTGGCCAAAGACCTGACGCCGGATGAAGAACAGGAGGTTATCGCCAAAACGGAGCGGGTTATAGAGGAGAGGCTTTTACAAATCCAGGCCCTTGAGGAATCAGGTGATGCCCTCATTGCCCTCTCCGATTATGTTCAACAGAAGATTGAGGAGGACCGGAAGAAGGGGCGTTTTATTCAGCCTAAGGAACTTGAGGATTATTTGATTGATTTTTTTGAAAGGGAGTTTCAGGGATGCGAATTGAATCAAAACACTCCGTCAGAGGGATGCATGCGGATTCAATTGACCTCGGAGGCGCAATCCTCGTTGGCATCATTCATTCAGGATGACCGAACCTTGATTGCACGACCCCTTCGACAGAAGGAGTTTAGTATTACATTCAGGAAGGATGCGTTTCAAAGGCTTCCCATTGCCCTCACACGCACTGTTCATTTTGCAAATCATCTGTCGCCTCTCATCCGCTGGGTAACCCAGATAAATCAGGAACGGAAACACGGATTCTATAAACTGTCCGCATTGTTGATCAATTCTTCCCGGTTACCGATGGGGGATTATTGTTATCGAATCGAAAGATGGAAATTGGTAGGGCTATCAATCCAGGAGAGCTTGGCCTACGGTATAAGGGCTGTCAATAATGATACCATATATGTCGGGGACGAAGCGGAAGAGGCTTTTCAACATTTGTTGAGAGAGGGAATGGATTGGGATTACATCAATTGTGATCGGACGAAGGCAGCCGATGCCCATGACAATTTAGAAGAGGCCATGGCGGATCTGTTTTCAAACAAGGTTAAGGATTTTGAGGCTGAAAATGCCACCAAACACCAAATTAAGGTGCAACGGGTAACCGCCATTTTCGACCGTCGGATTGCCCAGGATGAACAGCGCCTGAACACCTTGAGGCAAGCCCATCGCGATCCCCGGGTTATTCGGGCCACGGAGGGCCGCCTGAAGAAGGCCCTTGAAAACAAGGCGTTGCGGATACAGGAGCTAAATCAAAAGGCTAAAATAGAAATGGAAACGGCAGAGGTCGCGGCGGGTGTATTTCGTGTTTTACGTAACACATAAAACATGGGGCGTGACATGATGAAACAATTCGGGTTTGTTACAAAAATCAAGGAGCGGCTTTTTGGGAAACCTTCCCCTAAAAAATCATCTTCGTCCAAACAAGTGCCGATGGACATCGAGAAGGCCGAAATGAGTGAGGGGGTGGTAAGTGCCGAGGATGAAACGCATGACAACCCCTCAGTGCCTGATGATACCCCCCTTGATATTCCAGAGAAGTTTGATTCGGAGGGGATAGAAGTGTCAGTTGAGGATGAAGTCATTGAAAATACGGCGGTATCTGAAGATATACCAGGTGATTCAAAGGAGGACGGGTCAGGTACTTCATCAATGACGGTTGAGGATGAACCTCCAGGCAAGGCTCGTGAACCCTATTTTTTCCAGATTGGATTCGATTTTGGTACCTCCTACTCCAAATGTATTTGCAGGGATGTCATAACGGATAAGGCATGGGTGCATGTGTCCCCCAAAATGACAGATCAGGAGTTGCCGTTTCTCATTCCGAGTAATATCGTTGTGAAGGATGGACATTTTATTCATTCCCCAAATCCAACCATCGAATATCATGAAAACGGCCTCTACCACATTAAACTCGCAATTGAAAAAGCCGCTCTCCATCAATGGGATGATCCGGCCTTAAACGTTTATAAGCAGGTCATGAAGGGATTCAATCCATTAACGGGGGAAGCGTTTGTAAAGGCATGCGGGATTTATTTCCTGGCTGGAGCGTTTGGGGAGGTACGGAGGGATATCCTGAAACGATTTCCTGATTTTGGTTCAAATCCACAGGACTATATGGCTGTGAATCTTGCCATCCCTGTCGCCGATGCCGAGAGACATGAGGTTAATGACCTGTATGAAAAAATTCTCCTGAATGCATGGGCTCTCGCCGATCAACTGTGTGGATTTCCCCAAATAAACCCTATGGAAATCAATGATATAGTTTCAGAGGATAAATTTAATGATGATGAAGCCTTGCATGAAGCCTGTTTCATATATCCCGAAGTGAGCGCCAATGTGCAAGGATTTGTAAGGTCCAGGACTTCGAAAAGAGGGATTTATTTATTTTCCGATACCGGGGCCGGTTCGGTTGATCAAAGTATTTTTATTTTTGATGATAATCATGGTGTGGACTATCTGTGGTATTTGCACGGTAATGTCCTTGCCATAGGATCCAGCATGATAGAGCATATAGCCGCATCGGTCTCCGGGAACGGAGGTTGGCGGCAACTTGAGATGTGGAGACAGAAAAAAGAAATCGGGGAAAAGATACCGGAACTAACAGATGCACGCGGTAGAATAGAATATAAGTTAGGGCGTGGTACACAAAATACCCTGGCCTATGCAAAAAAGAAGCTTATTGTAAAAGAACAATTATACGATATTCGGCTTATCTTTGGGGGAGGGGGTCATTGCATTTTCCCATATGAAACAGGAGTGAAACAACCATTTTCAGGCTCGTTTTCAGGGACTTTATTCCCAAAGAAAGGGATTGTTCCGGATGTTGTAGGTATGCCGGTTCCAAGGGATCTCGAACTCGCAGACCAAGAAACACGTTGGATGCGTCGGCTTTCGGTAGCTTATGGCCTTTCCTTTGTTAGGACAGATCTTGTTAATTTCACCTATCCCAGGGATCTAGACGATCCTAAACCAGAAGAAATATGGAAAAGGGATAAACCATTTTCAGAAGCACCTACAAAGGATGAGTGCTAAACGGAAAAAATTATACTACATTGCTCTTTTGGATAGAGCTATAATCGAAAGTTGTGTTTAGGGAATTAGGTGGTGTATCCTCCGGGCG
>CAYVIE010000182.1:0-5879 GCA_964451355.1 uncultured Desulfobacteraceae bacterium | reverse complement strand
ATCACCACGGTCATGAGCTGAAGGATAATAGATGCACTGATATACGGCATGATTCCGAGGGCGAAAACCGACAAGCGTACTAAAGCCCCACCGGAGAACATATCAAATATGCCGAAAATAGTATTCTGGTGCCTTGCGAAAAAAGTTGCAAGGGCATCGCCATTTATTCCCGGGGTGGGAATATGGACCCCTATCCTGTATACAGCAAGAAGTATCAGGGTCATCAATATACGGCGCTTAAGCTCAGGAATCCTGAATATATTCTGAACAGCGGTCTCGGCAACAGCCATGATTATATGACCTCTATTTTTCCGCCTGCGGCTTCAACTTTTTCACGGGCGGTTTTACTGACCGCATGCACCTTGATATGAAGTGCGCGATCTATATCACCCTTACCAAGAAGTTTAACCGGAATGCGTTTTTTCTTCAAAACACCTAAGCGAACAAGGGCGTCACGATCAACAATCTCGCCTTCATTAAACCTTGCAAGGTCTTTTACGTTTATCACCGCATATTCTGTACGAAATATATTTTTGAAACCCCTTTTGGGAAGTCTCCGGTGAAGAGGCATCTGTCCTCCCTCGAATCCGGGTCTTACTCCTCCACCGCTCCTGCTGTTATGTCCTTTTGTACCGCGTCCCGCGGTCTTGCCATGTCCGGAGCCGACTCCCCTGCCGACCCGTTTCCGGTCCTTCCTGGATCCCTTAGCGGGTCTGAGATCATGAAGCATCATTTTTCTTTTCCTCCACACTCACCATATGGGAAACCTTGCGAATCATGCCGCGGATACAGGGGGTGTCTTCCAGTTCAACAACCCGGTGCATGCGTGTAAGCCCCATGCCCCTCAATACCTTCCTGTGCTTCTCGGGCCTGCCGTTCAAGCTCCTGATTAACCGTACCCTCAAAACCCCTGCCATGATATTCTCCTAGGAAATAATTCTGTTAAAGTTCTTCTGGTTTCAATCCACGTTTGGCAGCTATCATTTCAGGCGTCTTAAGCCTTGTCAGGCCATCCATAGCAGCTCTGACCACATTGTGTGGATTGGTGCTGCCAATACATTTTGTAAGAATATCAGTAAAACCAGCGGCTTCAAGAACCGCACGGACAGCACCTCCGGCTATAACACCGGTTCCTGGTGATGCGGGTCGCAGAAAGACTTTTCCCGCTCCGAAACGCCCTGTGATCTCAAAAGGGATGGTTCCGTTAACCAAAGGCACCTTCTTCATGTTGCGCTTGGCCTTTTCTATTCCCTTTCTTATAGCTTCAGGCACCTCGTGGGCCTTACCAAGGCCGTATCCAACGCTTCCATTTCCGTCACCCACTACAACAAGAGCGCTGAAATTAAATCTGCGACCACCTTTGACAACCTTTGCCACCCTTGCAAGATGGACAACCTTATCGATGTACAAATTTTCTTCTGTCTCTCTCATCAGCTTGAACCCGCCTTGTTCCTTGGTTCTTCTTTAGAATTCAAGTCCTGCCTCACGCGCACCTTCTGCCACGGCTTTTACCCGGCCATGGTAGAGGAAACCGTTTCTGTCAAATACTATCTTTTTGATACCCTTGGATGCGGCTCTTTCTCCTATCAGCTTTCCTACCTGCTTTGCAGCCGCGACTTTGCCCTTTAATTCATCGGGTCTGACAAAGGATTTCTCCATTGTGGAAGCCGAAACAAGAGTTACTCCACAGGTATCATCAATCAATTGAGCATATATGTGTTTTGCGCTTCGAAACACCGACAAGCGGGGGCGTTCAGTGGTTCCACGGACCTTCTTCCTGATCCTGCGTTTCCGCTTGATGCGCATCTCATTGCGATCCATTCTGGTGCCCATTTTACAAGCTTCCTCGAAAAGTAGTTTCTATTGTTATTTCACAGACTTCCCAGCTTTGCGCATGATGTGTTCCTCCGCATACTTGATACCCTTGCCTTTATATGGCTCAGGCGGACGTAACCTGCGGATCGATGCTGCAAACTGACCAAGTGACTCTTTATCTATACCCGATAACCGGATCTGATTTCTGTCAACCTTTACATCTATACCCTCAGGGATATTCATTACAACCGGATGAGAAAAGCCCAGATGCAGAACGATCTCCTTGCCTTTCAGCTCTGCCCTGTAGCCTACCCCGTTTATCTCCAATACCCGCTCGAATCCCTTGGAGACACCGTGGATCATATTGGCGATATGAGCTCTTGTGGTGCCCCACATAGCTTTTGTCTTTTTATCCCGTTTTTTGGGAGTGACAATAACATTATTACCGTCAATTTTAAGCTCAATATCTGGATGAAGCGACCTGCTCAGGGCACCCTTTTGACCTTTTACGGTTATAATTCCTTTATCAACTGTCACCGTGGTCTTTTCCGGGATCGGGACAGGCTTTTTACCGATTCTAGACATGAAACTCTCCTTGCTACCAGATGTTACAAAGCCATTCCCCGCCAAGGTTCTCGTGAATCGCTTCCTTGTCTGTCATTATACCTTTAGAAGTAGACAAGATTGCGATACCCAGACCATTTAACACGGGTTTAATTTCTTTCCTCCGGACATAAACGCGGCGTCCCGGTTTGCTGACCCGCTTTAATCCATCGATGACATGGTTCTCCTTCGCGTCATATTTCAGGTAAATACGAAGAATTCCCTGCCTGTTGTCCTTTATGAATTTATATCCCTTTATATAGCCTTCCTTTTTCATCACTTCGGCTACAGCAAGGCATACCTTCGATCCTGGTATATCCACACTCGGATGCTTGGCCTTCCCGGCATTCCGAATCCTTGTGAGCATGTCCGATATGGCGTCTGTTACCGGCATAAAACACCCCGTATCTTTATTTTTGTTATACTTATTTTGCCTACCTGATAAAGCTACCAGCTAGACTTTATCACGCCTGGAAGCAGGCCCTGAGATGCCATGTTCCGGAAGCATATTCTGCAGATACCGAACTTACGCATATATGCCCTGGGACGTCCACATATTGGGCACCTATTATATTTGCGAACAGCAAACTTTGGTTTCCTTTGCGCCTTATAATAAAGGGCTTTTTTTGCCAAGATCGCCTCCTTGTAAAAATTTTATAACAAATACGCTACATTCAATTATATTTCTTGTGACAAACATTGAAAGGGACATTTTTATGATAATAATCTTATCAGCATGCCTTTATGCTATAAAACATTAGCAGCCGGCCGTGTTAATGATACAATCAAAAATAATTAATTGCGGAACGGCATTCCAAGCAACCTTAGCAGTTCCTTTCCCTCCGCATCAGTCTTGGCCGTTGTGACGACTGTAATATTCATTCCTTTTATGGTCTCGACCTTGTCATAATCAATCTCGGGAAAAATTATCTGCTCACGTATACCCAATGTATAATTTCCATAACCATCAAATGCCTTACCGGAAACTCCCTTGAAGTCCCTTACCCGCGGAAGTGCAATTCTGACTAGTTTTTCAAAAAAATCATACATACGTTCACGCCTCAGCGTAACCATACACCCGATGGGCATACCCTCGCGAACTTTGAAGGCGGCAACCGATTTTTTTGCCCGGGTGACTACAGGCGCCTGCCCCGCGATCTGTTTCATCTCTTCAACCGCAGAATCCAGAAGTTTGATATTCTGAATAGCAGCCCCCAAGCCCATGTTCAGGACCACCTTTTCCAGGCGGGGAACCTGGTGGATATTAGTATATCCGAAGGTCTCCTGCAGCTTCGGGACCACCTCTTTATCATAATATGTTTTCAATGACATGAATCTTCCTCCGAAGCGTACCCGCCTTAAGCGTCAATAATCTCATTGCATTTCTTGCAGTAGCGAACTTTCTGACCGTCTTCCAGAAAACGGATACCAACCCGCGTCGGCTTGACGCACTTATTACATAAAAGCATTACATTGGACCAGTGGATAGGGGCTTCTCCCTCTACAATACCGCCCTGCCGGCTGGCAGTTCCGGGTCTTAAATGTCTTTTTACCATATTTATATTTTCAACCATGATCCGATGCTTCCTCCTGTCGACCCGGATCACTTTACCGATCTTTCCCCTATCCTTACCGGCAATGACCTTTACCTTGTCATCCTTTTTTATGCGGCACTTAACCTTTTGCATGATCCTTCTTACCTTTCATCGGCGGTTTGCAACACCTGCGTTTCAAAGAACTTCCGGCGCCAGGGAAACAATCTTCATGAACCTGTGGGCACGAAGTTCGCGTGCGACAGGACCGAATATACGTGTTCCTATGGGCTCCCGGTGCTGGTTTATGAGAACAGCCGAGTTATCATCAAACCTGATATACGAACCGTCAGGCCTGCGTATCTCCTTTTTTGTCCGCACTACAACAGCCTTCATTACATCGCCTTTTTTGACTTTAGAATTCGGAATAGCCTCCTTTACGGACACAACTATTATATCACCGATAGAAGCATATCTCCGCTTGGAACCCCCAAGCACCTTGATACAATAAACTTCTTTTGCTCCCGAATTGTCAGCCACAGTCAAACGTGATTCCGCCTGTATCATTTTTCACAATCCCCTTTGAACAGCATACAGCAACTGTTATAATGCCTTTTCAAGTATTTTGCTGACACGCCAGCGTTTCCTCCTGCTCAAGGGCCGTGACTCAATGATCAATACACGATCCCCTATTCCACAGGCATTCTTCTCATCGTGAGCAGCATACTTGGCTCTGCGGCGTACATATTTCTTGTAAACCGGATGGAGCACCTGCCGCTCAACCAATACAGTTACGGTTTTATCCATCTTGTTCGATAAGACCGTCCCAACCAGCTGTCTTCTGTTTCCACGTTCTTTATTCATGGTCTTCCATCTGAATTGATATAGAATGCATATATGTTATGCCAGATTTTTTTCCCTTATAACCGTCTTTACACGGGCAATATCCCTGCGCACTTGTTTTATCTTGCTGGTATTTTCAAGTTGCCCTGTCCTGTGCTGAAACCGAAGATTAAAATACTCGGCCTCAAGTTCTTCCAGCTTCTTTTTCAGACCTTCTGTGTCCATCTGCCGTAATTCCTTTGCTTCCATGATCAGCCACTCCTTTCGACTATCTTGGTTTTGACCGGAAGCTTATGTGAGGCAAGACGGAGAGCCTCGCGGGCCAGTTCCCTCGGGACGCCGGCCATTTCATAAAGGATTCGGCCCGGCTTGATAACCGCAACCCAGCCTTCTGGAGAACCTTTACCTTTACCCATCCTTACTTCTGCGGGCTTTTTTGTCACCGGCTTGTCCGGAAAAATCCTGATCCACACCTTACCACCGCGCTTGATTTTACGGGTAATAGCTATACGTGCCGCCTCGATCTGCCTCGAGGTTATATATCCGCAGCTTTGGGCCTGCAAGCCGAACTCACCGAAATTCAACGTGGAACCACGGTAAGCCTTTCCTTTCATCCTCCCCTTCTGCTGCTTGCGGTACTTTACCTTTTTTGGACTCAGCATGATCAACTCCTAAATATCTGCTATGAGCGGGGCGCCTTGGGTTTAGCCTTGTCTTCCAAGATCTCACCGTGGAAAATATACACCTTGACACCTATTGTCCCATAGGTGGTATTCGCCACCGCATAACCGTAATCAATATCAGCTCTCAATGTATGCAGGGGAATCCGTCCCTCCTTGTACCATTCTCTACGGGCCATTTCAGCTCCACCGAGACGGCCGGAGCAGATTATCTTGATTCCCTGCGCTCCCATCCGCATTGCTGAAGAAACACAACGCTTCATTGCCCGCCTGAAGGCTATACGCCTCAATAGCTGGTTCGCCACGTTTTCCGCGACAAGCTGAGCATCCAGTTCAGGTTTACGGACTTCCTGGATATCGATGGAGATTTCATAAGCTGGTAGTAATTTCTGCAAATCAGCTTTTA
>CAYVIE010000181.1:0-5951 GCA_964451355.1 uncultured Desulfobacteraceae bacterium | reverse complement strand
TGTTGAAAAAAACATCCAAACAGGGCAAATCATCTTTTTCGAAGACGACCCGGCAGACGGATTTTATCTTGTGCTGTCAGGGTTCGTTAAGGTTTACAAAATATCTGCAGAAGGTAGAGAACAGATCCTGCATCTCCTGGGGCCTGGTGAAGTTTTCGGTGAAGTCCCGGTTTTTGCAGGAAAAAATTTTCCTGCGAACGCTGAAAGCATCGCAAATTCAAGGCTTCTGTTTTTCCCGGCTCAAAGATTTTCACAAATGATATCCAACAATCCCTCCATTGCCATGAACATGCTGGCTGTCATGGCCCTGCGGCTCAGGCAGTTTGTTACCCTGACAGAAAACCTGTCACTAAAAGAGGTGCCTGCCAGACTTGCAGTACACTTGTTACTGCTGGCAAACGAGCAGGAGGAAAACACAGAAGTCAGGTTATCGATAACAAAAGCCCAACTGGCCAGCTACCTGGGCACGATACCCGAGACCCTGTCAAGGATCCTGAAAAAAATGAGCGGGCTGGGCCTGATAGAAGTGGAGGGAAGACGCATAAAGATAAAAGACAGGCAAGGCCTTGAATTCCTCGCTGAAAACGGAAAACTAGAGGCTGAAGACTGAGGCTATCGTGAAGGATAGAAATTCTGACCCAAAACAACGGATAAACCCAATTGTAAATATATTTTGACGGCTTTGTAAAATTTCATGATTAGCTGTAATCACCTTCCAGCATGAAAAATGGCCGTTTTTCAACCCGGCTTCGGAGATGTTTTCACAGTAAAGTCCATCAAACTTAACCACTGGCATCACAACCCACATCAATAGGCATATAATCAATGAAAAAAGAAAAATTTGTAGAATTCAGGAAATCCTTGAAAAAAACCCAGCAAGAAATGGCCTGGCTGCTCGGCATCTCAGTAAAGGCTGTTAGAAGCTATGAACAGGGATGGCGAAATATACCGATGCACGTTATGCGCCATATCCTTTTTTTATGCTACCTTAAAAACAAACTGGACAAGGGAACCAGACCCTGCTGGATGGTTATTGAATGCCATGCTGAGAATAAATCCTGTCCCGCAAGAATGCTTGACGCAGGAACCCTTTGCTGGTTTATCACGGGAACCTTTTGTGAAGGAAGGCCCCATGAAACCTGGGACGAAAAGATATCCGTATGCAGAAAATGTCCTGCTTTTCACGATGATTTGAAATACCTGATGGAATGAAGAGCAGAAGTCATAAATTATCAATCCAGGTTAGAAAGAAGAATTGACTACCTCGGCCTTACCCGGATTGAATTTTTTTCACCCAACCTTAAGGGTAAAAAAACCGCACAACCTACAAAAACACAGGGAAATACCATGAATACAGAAATGAAGATTGTTTCGATAAATATCAGTGACAAAAAGGGAGTTCCAAAAAAACAGATAAGCAAAGCACAGGTGGTCGTGGAACACGGCCTGGCAGATGACGCACATGCAGGCCCCTGGCACAGACAGATCAGCCTTCTTGCAGAGGAAGAAATAAACGCGGCGAAAGAAGGCGGTCTTGATGTTTCCTATGGTGATTTCGCAGAAAACATCACGACCAGAGGAGTTGACTGGCCCAGCATACCTGTCGGAACAAGGTTCTTCATAGGCAATGAGGTGGAACTGGAAATCACCCAGATCGGTAAGAAATGCCACACAAAATGTGCTATATACCAGCAGGCGGGTGATTGCATCATGCCAAGAAAGGGCGTTTTTGCAAAGGTGATAAGCGGGGGCACCATCAAGATTGGTGATCCCATAAAGATAATTGAATAATCCCTGAATCTGTGAGGGGAAATAATGATGGACTTGTAAAAAGTCCATCATCCGGCCGAGGGCGGTTTAGCCCCGGCCGGGGGTGGGGGTGGAACCATTTGAATTCATTTCAAATGGCGGGGGAGGGGAAGCCCTCTCCCGTCTCGTAAAAAAGCGTTTTTCGCTTTTTTACGAGATCATCAATAATAATAGTGACGGCTTCATAAAAAGTCTATCATGATATAAAAAAAAGAAAGATAACCATGAAAAAAGCACTGGTTACAGGCGCGGCTGGATTTATCGGGTCCCATGTTGTCCGCGCCCTTTTAGAGGAAGGTGTGGAAGTCTCTGCAATGATCCGCCCTGGAGAATCAAGGCGGAATCTTAACGGATGTGATATCGAAATACTTGAAGCCGATGTCCTGGACGCAGAGGCTGTAAACAAAGCTGTAGCCGGCAAGGATACGGTTTTCCATCTGGCTGCCATTTATGCCATCTGGATGCCTGACTGGAAACCCATATACGAAGTAAACCTTCAGGGTAGCAGGAACGTGTTATGGGCCGCCCTGAAGAATGGAGTCTCCAGGGTTGTATATACCAGTTCTATCGCTGCGATAGGTGTGCTGCCAGGCAGACAGCCCAGCAACGAAGATACCCCTTTTAACCAGTATGGACTTGGAAGCCATTATGTCCTGACAAAATACCTCTCCCAGCAGGAGGCGCTTACTTTTGCCAGAAACGGCCTCGATCTTGTGGTGGTAAATCCTGCTTTCCCGTTCGGTCCCGGTGATATCGGCCCGACCCCAACAGGTAAACTTATCATTGATATAGCAAAGGGACTTAACCAGACCGCTATAAATGGAGGCATCAACATAATCGACGTGCGGGATGTGGCAAAAGGCCACGTGCTCGCCGCAATAAAGGGAAAAACCGGAAGATGTTACATCCTTGGCAACCAGAACGTGACATTCACCCAGTTCATGCAAATGGTCTACAATGCCCTGGGGAAGAAAAAACTCTTCATACCCAAAATCCCTGCGGCAGTGCTCAAGGGGGGATCCTATGCCCTGCTTCTCTGGGCTGATAAGATAAGCAAAAAGCCCCCCATGGCGACACCTGCTGAAGTGGAATATGCGTCAAATTACCTGTTTGTTGACAATTCGAGGGCAATACATGAGCTGGGCATGGAATTTACCGATGTTGAAACCTCGATAAGGGATGCAGTGGAATGGTTCAAAAAAGAAAAAATGATTTGACTTCCAGCAAATAATCCCGGCTCAGTGAGCGCTTTCTCTCCCTGAGCCGGGATAAATATAAAGCGGACCTACAACACATTATCATCAGGTGACAACAGTCTCTTGTTTCCCCCGGCCTGATTCACCAGGTTCGATATGCACAACCACATCCATGACATCCTGGCCCATTGCCATGATCCGCTTCTGGATTCCCTCCGCCACAAGATGCCCCTCTGAAACCGTCATTTGCCCGTCCACCACTGCATGAAGGTCCACGTGCAGCTTCTTTCCTGCATACCGGGTCCTTACTGCATGTATATCAAGAACAGCGGGATCCATCATTGCGATTTCCTTGATCTGTTCACATACGGTAACATCAGCGCCTGTATCGATAAACTCCAGGATACCGTCTGCAAGTATTTTCAACGCGGCTATGATAATCAAAACAGCTACCAGCAATGATGCCGCATCATCCATGAATCTCAAATCCGGCCGCACCATGGCCGTGGCCACAGCTATAGCCACAGGTATGGAACTGAAAGCATCCAGACGGTGGTGCCAAGCATTGGAGACCAGGGCCGGGCTTTTCAATTTTTCCCCTTCCCTGGCGGTATAACGATAGAGCCATTCCTTCACAACTATGGACACAATGGCTGCCGCAAAGGCGATCATGCCTGGATGCCGAAGATGCCCCTGCCTGATGCCGGCGACCGCATCAAGACAAATACATATACCGGTAGCAAGAAGTATCACTCCGATACATACTGAAACCAGAGTCTCCACCCTGCCATGGCCATGGGGATGATCAGTATCAGCAGGCCTTGACCAGAAAAAAGATCCGGCAATTACTGCAATATCAGTAACTGTATCCGACAATGTGTGGATTCCGTCTGCTATGACCGCATGGCTGTTTCCAGCGACTCCGGCTCCTATCTTTGCTATGGCAAGGATGATATTCGCTACAAAGCCTGCAAGGGTAATGCGTCTTACCATCATGGCATTACATGCAGGCCCATTAGTATTCATCGCGGCAAGTGTTGTGTCATCCATATTTTACCGTGAAAACACCTCCGGTCCGGGGGTGAAAAACAACCCTGTTTGCATTCCCGGGGGTGATTACAGCTATTCATGAAAGTTTATGTGTTAAAATTTCGATTTATATGATTTCATCAAGTCTTAGTACCCGGCCCTGATCAGGGCTTCTCTTCCTGAAGGCCGGTTCCAGGCGCCTTGTAAAGATTTTCACCCGCCGGCAGGATATCAGGTTCCATGACTTCCTTTTCCCAGCTTTCAGGAGGGATTTCGTATATGGCAACAGAGACTGCCTCAGGCGGACACTTTACTGTTTCAACAACAATATCGGCAATCTTGTCGCAAAGCTCTTTTTTCACCTCCGGGCTTCTTCCGGGATACATCTTGATAATCACGTGCGGCATCGGTCAGCTCCTTGTTTTATCTTTATGGGATTTTCTCTTTTTCACCGATTCCAGCCACTCTTCCTGTTTCTTTTTGTACTCTTCTTCCGTCTCTTTCCATCCCTGATATTCTTCAAGGGATTTCGACCCTTTTTTTACATTTCTTCCAGACTTTTCAGAAAGCTTTCTGAAAATCCCGATCAGGCTTTTCACATCAAAACCAGGCTCATTTTCTCCCATGATTATCTCCCGTATTTCAATATCTGAATCCGTGTCGCAAAATGATGCGTTATCTTAAAAAAAGGATACAGGAATAAAAACCGGGATGTCTGTTACGCCTTTGTCCCTGGCTCCGGGTTTCCGGCAGACACCAGCCAGTCTATGCTGTAATCTGTCCTGGAAAAAAATATCCACGCCCTGCTCCGGATAAAAATTGTAATTGCGCCATTGAATCAGGCAAATCAGGTATCAAGCACTTTTGAGATCCGGGGGAATCTTGGCAACCGGAACGGGCTGCATCTTGTGAAGATTGGCCTTTCTCAGTTCCCTGTATCGCTGCAAAACCATTTTCTGCCTCTCTGTCAGGTTCCTGGTGTCTCCTCCCTTTTGATCAAATTCCATGGCCCATTCGATTTCCGGATAACTGGCCTGCAACTGGTCTTCATCACTTCTGTTGTCCTCCCAGAGGCCATCTGTCGGGGGAGCGTCAAGGATATCCCGGCCCACTCCAAGATGTTTTCCCAGTTCATAGACTTCCGTCTTGGTGAGATCCGCAATGGGCGAAAGATCCACACCACCATCCCCGTACTTTGTAAAAAAACCTATACCAAAATCCTCTACCTTGTTTCCGGTTCCTGCCACAAGCATCTTGTGATGCCCGGCAAATGCGTAAAGCGTGGTCATGCGTATACGCGCCTTTGTATTCGCCTTGGTCAAGCCATCCATGATTCCGGAAGGAAGAGCCTTGCAAAAAGCATCAAAAACAAGGCTCAGGTCTACGTTTTTCCCCTTGACATTGGGAAAACGTGATTCAAGCCATGCAATATGCATCGCCGCCCTGGATACCTGGTCTTTTGCCTGGTGTATCGGCATGTTCAAGGCAAGGACGGAAAGGCCAGTCATGGCGCACAATGTGGAAGTGACAGCAGAATCTATACCTCCTGAAACCCCCACGACAAAGCCTTGCATTCCCGCATTTGAGCAATATTCATTCAGCCAGGAAACAATAAACCTTGCAACCTTTTCAACCTGCATACTTCCTCCATGAATGAAGCTGATTCATATTTGACGGCTCCGTTAACTTTCATGATTAGCTGCAATCACACCCGAGCATGCAAACAAGGCTGTTTTTCACCACGGCTATGGAGGTGTTTTCACGGTAAAGTCCGTCTGCTGCGTTGCGCTTCGCCGGAAAGCGGCTCAACGTACTTTTAGTACGCCTCGCCCCTTTCCGGCTCGCGACGTCTTGCATACTGAGCTTTACCGTGAAAATCACAGAAAATTAGCGCAAAAATTTCCTTTTCCCATATAA
>CAYVIE010000180.1:4407-6001 GCA_964451355.1 uncultured Desulfobacteraceae bacterium | reverse complement strand
CCTTGCCGCCCTCATGCAAAAGGCCTCCAGCTTTGCTTCTAACAGTTGAGGGAAGGGAGATCCATCACTTTCCACCGCCAGGAAAGGAAAACTTTCGTCCGTGCCAAACTTGTGAGAGGGAAATCCATTTTGTGCGGTCAATTTATGCTTTTCCTTACTGTTCATGGTTATAGTTAAAATTGACTCAGCAAGGCGGTTGGGCATGCAGCCGAAAGGTCCGATTGCTATTACACCGCAAACGGATTCGGCAATCTCCTTCATTGAACTGCCAACCGTAAGAATCGCTTCTCCTGACAACCGCGGGGAAATGTAACGTTCTCCATACTTAACAACATTCCTGATCCGGGGCAGCTTGTGAAAAAATAGCCCTGAATCTGAAAAGATACTGTAAATACTTTTTTCTACCCTGCCCATCATCCATTTTCTTATGTAAAAACGCATCTTTTCTGAAAATGACATTTTTGCCCAGAAACCATCGATATCTAATGTCCAGTCTGAATACTTGACCCATTCGGCTACCGGCGAACAGATGACAGCAAATCCTTCCTTTGCGAGCCGTTCGGTTATGTATTGCCTTGAAAGTCCGTCCCTGCGTACATATATCTCACCTGTCAAAAGTATTTTAGGTATCTTCTCTACCGGATATTTCAAGGGAATCGCGCTGATGCTTGATGCCGCTTTTCTTAATGTATCCTCGAGGTCTTTTACTGTGCCCTCCTCCATAACATTAACGATATTTTCCCATTCCATCTCGAAAGCATCCATTGCTTTTTCCGGATTAACGGCTCCGGCAAGAATGACTGACCTCAAGTCCTCGAAGATATCCGAAACAAGTATACTCCACCAGGCCTTCTCATAGTTTATGTATTTTTCAAGCCCTTGATAGGAATTATCGGAAGTAAGAGAAAATACAGCCACATCAGGCAAATCCAGCCTTTTTATTAAATCCTTTAAAAAAACGGAATACTGGCCGAAACGACAGGGACCAGAAGCTCCCGCCATGAAATATACCAGAATTTCGTCGTTCCGTTTGTAATCCTTGATATATTTGAGCAGGGTGCCGGCCGTAAGAATAAGGGGAAGGCATTCCTTGCAAGTGGTATGTCCCCTTCCAAGCTTGAGGACCTCCTCGTCAGGGGGCTGGGGCGCTACTGCGTTGAAACCTCCGCTTCTGAAGACTGCTGCCATAAGTTCGGTTGAAAGCCTCCCCATTGAAGGAAAAAGAAATGTTATCCGGTCATCGGTCAAATGATATGTTTTCCCTGATGAAGAAACTATCCGGGGAGCATTTTTATTATTGAAGACCACCCGGGCCTGCTCATGTTTCCTGGCGACTGGTGAAATATTTTTTTTCTTCAGGAGCTCCATATATTCTCTGATAATATCTATGAAAGCATCTATTCTGGTCTCTATTCCGGCATCGGCAGTATGACTGTCGAGCTCCAGGGTCAGGGAGGGCTTCCTGCCCATGATGTCACGAAAGTATGTCAATAGAAACGAATCAGGGCCGCATGAAAAATTTGTAATATATAGCCCGAAAAGACGCGGATGCCTTTGCACGTATCTTGCCGCTTTCAAAATAAGCTGACCCATT
>CAYVIE010000180.1:0-4397 GCA_964451355.1 uncultured Desulfobacteraceae bacterium | reverse complement strand
CCATTGCCCAGTACATGTGTTCTTTTACAGGCTCACCCGTGAAAGGAAGCATGTCATAGGGAACAGCCGGTATGCCCCTTGAGGCAAGTTTATGGGGAATCCCCATGTGGGCCTCCTCCACAAATGCATTGTACGGCCTTCCGAATATGACCACTCCGAAGGAATCATCATTTAATTCTATCTTCTTCAATATGTTACGGCCTGTTTCCTGCATCTTTTTAAACCATTTTTCCTGGCTCTCTACTGCAGCATCAAAAGCTTTCCTTGCAGCCCTGGCACCAAATCCAAGTCTCAGGGCGGTCTCTTTCATAGACGGCCATGCGGCTCGTAAATTTCCTGTCATATCGATAAAAGGCGTTAAAACTTTTATTCCATTTCTCTCAAGGCGGGAAATCTCCTGGTTGAACGCTGATTTCAAGACATAGGGTTCGCCCTGGACAAAGGGACATACCTGGGCGATATGATATCCCTTAGGTACTGGGATACCTTTTACATGGGGGATAAACAAAGCAGATAGTTCTTCGCTTTTTTGTAACAATGATGAAAAAAAACCATGGGACAACTCAGCAGGAAAACAGAACGGGGCGTTTTTACGCTCAATTCCGTGCATGTCATATTCTTCAGGTAATACACACCTGTAGCCCAGGCGTTCAAAAAAAGTGGAATAGAATGGATAATAAGTATTCACAAGAAAGCTTTTATTTATACCGATCGCCTTGTCACCATTACTGTTATGGTGTTGTTCCATGTCTGGAAACACCATCCTCTCCCTGGTCCTGACCAGATCAAAGCCCGACATATCGATCTTCTTGTTACGCCGTATATTTTCATAACGATTACAGGCGCCACCAAACGGAAAACGCTTGTTGTCCAGCTCGATTATAGATATTGTACATTTTCTGTCACACCTCTCTTTCCCCCCCTTGCATGTGAACTTGCCCGCATATCGCACATCCCTTTTTATCAATAAATCGAGATCAAATTTTTTTTCCTCCATGAGCCCCATGGAAATCCTCTTTTTTATCTCGAGCGCAGCACCATATGCCCCCATAAGTCCTGGCTCAGGAGGCACAATGATCGGTTTGCCGAGTAATGCGGCCATGGCCAATGGGACCGCCTTGTTGTAACAAACTCCACCCTGCATAAATACTTTGTTTCCAACAGGACGATTCCCTTTCACCCTGTTGAGGTAGTTCATGCATATGGAATAAACCAGCCCGGCCAATACATCTTCAGTTGATATGCCTTCATGCACGGCAGTCTTGATGTCCGAGGCAATAAAGGCTGCGCATTGATCATTGAAATTTGGAGGGGCTGTTGCGGTTATGGCCCTTTTCGCAATTTTATCAACCGGTATCCCCAGGGTCTCAAACGCCGACTCTGCGAGAAATGACCCTGTGCCGGCTGAACAAGCTTCATTCATGGCATAATCCGATGGAACCCCGGCAGTTATATAAGTATACTTTGCATCCTGTCCGCCAATCTCAAAGATGGTGTCAACTTCAGGATCAAAATGTACAGCAGCAGCAGCATGAGCTATAATTTCATTTATTACGCCATCTGTAAGTGCGTGTAATCCTGCTATGTGACGGCCGGAGCCGCAGACGCCGAGTCCTATCACATCAACAGGAAATTCCAGGCTGTCGCGGATCCTGGTATAACACCTTTTTGAAGCACTCACAGGATCTCCATCAGTATAAAGATAGACAGAAGCAAGGATCGCGTTGTCGCGTGTACGCATCAAGACAGCTTTAGTAGTGGTGGAGCCCACATCCAATCCCAGTATACACGTATCACCGGCGGTAGCCTTTCCCCTTGTCATGGTTTTGAATTCCACACGCCCCTTGAAATCTGACAAGGGGGGAAGCAAGTCGAACCTTTTCTTGTTTCCTGAAAAAGATAATCCATCTTTGTGGTACGGCTTTGTATTATTTTCAAAAGCATAAAGCGCTGCTCCCAAAGCCTCGAAATATGGTGCTTCCTTTGGCACGATCAGCCCGTCAATCTTTTCTGATAAAAAATTCACCATCATTCGATTTTTGGATGAGCCTCCAACAAGCATTAAATTTTTTTTCGGTATGTTTTTAAGTAGCTCCAAGACTTTATCAGCCATCATCCTGCACAATCCTGCAGTAACCCGCGCCTTGGGCACCCCTTTGTTTATGGCGTGAGTGCAATCGGACTTGCAAAATACAGAGCACCTGCCGGATACAGGATATGGTTCCTCGGTCACAGACCATTGAGCAGCCTCGGCAAGGCTTACATTCATTCTCCGTAATTGCTGCAGGAAAAATTCTCCGGTGCCCGAAGCGCACTTGTTGCCGGTTATTATCTCCTTTATTTTCCCATTTTCGTCTAGAGCATAAACCATGAATGTCTCTCCTCCGGCAGAGACAATAGCATGGCAATCAACTCCATCTTTCCTGACATAAGAATATGCTAACTCTACTGCTTCGGGTTCTGATATGGTGGTCAGGGAAATGAGCCTGCGAAAGCCCCTGCCGGTCACAGCAATTTTATCGCTCGCATTGATGCGGTTTTTTTCCAGAAAATCCAAAAAAGTCTTTTTTGGATCGCCATTGTGGGAAATATTCTGTGTAAACTCGATTTTCAGGGCATCACCGTTATCCCTCGATAATGATTTCAGGATAACGGCCGAAACACTCGAAGCGCCGAGACAAACACCAAAAAATCGTTTTTTATCCTTTGAATCAATAAATGCCATGGCCTCCTCTCCAACAAAGTTATCTATATACATATTAATCACGTTCGATAGATAATCAGAATTTTATTGAATCCGTGAGCTTTTGTCCGTGTCCGGATGCTAAAGATCGACCTGATGATGATAGCTCTCTATATCGCGTGTTTGCCATGAAAAAACCACCGGGGCCGGGGAGAAAAACAGCCTTGTTTTCATGCCCGGGGATGATTGCTTCTAATCATGAAAGTTTACGAGATCATCATTTAAAAAAATATAGAAAAGCATCATTTTCCGTCACGGATCCAGGTTATTTATATAATACAACGTCTCATATGAGATCACCTGCATGGTGCCCGGGAATTCTTATGATTTCATATGTGAAATCGATCAAATCAAGAAGTCCACAAATTCCCTCGTAATTAGCACCAGCAACAATTATATACCGGTTATCATTTTTAAGCCGTATCACATCATTGGAGCCAATGGATTTGCGCGAAACATTTCTTTCGTGGTTTTTGAGCGAGAATATAACGGGCTTATGTGAATGGCCACAAAATATAATCCTGTAAGAAGTTGTAGAAAAAATTAAACCTGCCATGTCTGTTGTTCCGGTATCGACAGGTTCATAAAGGGATCTTATATTATCATGAGGAAGCGAGTGGCAGAAACAAATTCCATTATGATTACGAATTATCGGCAAGGACATCAAAAACTCACGGCATGAGGAAAGCAGCCTGTCTCCTGAGAGAGACTCATCGCTTGAAATAAGTTTTAAAACAGAAACCTCGTTGTTTCCTATCACCGGGCAAACATCATAGTATTCTATGATCGAAATAATTTCCTCTGTATTGTCTAAACATTCAGAATCTAAAAAATCTCCCAGGTGGACGATAATTTCCGCCCCCCTGTTCAGTAGAGTTTCACAAGCTGATCTGAATGGTTCAGGTCTGCTGTGGCTATCAGCAATGATTCCAATCAGCCTGCTTTGATCGAGTTTTTTGCAAGGCAATTTCAATAGTTGTATGGGAAAATATAAAATTGTGAGTGGTTTAAAATATCAACTAATGGCAAAATTAAGCATCTTTGTTCATTTAACAAAGTTTATAAACTTTTAATCGATGTTCTGTCAATCAATCAAGACATGTTGGTGTACTATAACGAATTCATAGACAAGATGTACCATTTACAAGCGTTTGACTTTTCAGCACACCCTGGCATAATAATCCTCAAAAAAGGAGAGACAAATGCACGTTAACAATAAAATAACAGATTCAGAGTGGGTCTACGTAGGCATACAGAATCCGGGGGGGAATGAACATTATGTGGGACGGTTCAATAAAGAGCTTGGCGTCTCATATATTCCCGTTTTTCAGGATAAGGAGACCGCTATTGCTTGTCTTGCCAGGCTCCAGGGAAAGGTTCCCATACGATATGAGGTTCAGGCTGTGTTGGTTGATGAACTTGTATCCGATGCCGTGCAAAACGGTTTTGCTGTTTGCATTGTGGATATTGATGGTCGGATAATTAAAAATCTAACATAGTAGATTGCAGACAAATACCTGGATCCGTGACGAAAAATGGTGGTTTTTTGCATATGATGATCTCGTAAAAAAGCGAAAACGCTTTTTTACGAGACGGGGGCCCTCCCCCGCCATTTGAAATGAATTCAAATGGTTCCACCCCCACCCCCGGCCGG
>CAYVIE010000179.1:0-6006 GCA_964451355.1 uncultured Desulfobacteraceae bacterium | reverse complement strand
TTTTGATGAAGCAGGTGTTAAACTTGGGCTAAGTTGCCCAAGCTTACTCCGGAGGAAGCTGAAAAGAGACTGCTTCATGCCGGATTCCAACATATCAGGAGCAAAGGGAGTCACAGGATTTACCAAAGAGAGAAAGAAAGATTTGTGTTACCTTTTCACAAAGGGAAAATATTACATCCCAAAATTGTAAAGGCATTGATGGAGTTGACAGGATAGCTAAACGGCTAACACACACATATGAGCCTTTCCTTTGGCACTATGCAATAAAATCACATCGGAATAAACCAGAATAAAACAGACTATTCCCTTTACCGTGAAAACACCTCCGGGGCCGGGGAGAAGAACAGACCTCTTTTCATGCCCGGGGGATTGCTGCTAATCATGAAAATTTAGTAGTTTGACTGATATACATACTGCCTTGAATCCAAGATCCTGCTCAAGGACTGCTGCAAACCAATAGCAGACTCCTTTCCACGGTTATGGCAAAGCTTGCCGGATATTTCCCAAACAAACGCCCTGGAATATACCAGAATATAGTTGACGACCTCAAACCATCCTGACTAAAACGTCAAGACCAGCCATAATGTTTATGCGGTTATCCAAGAGTTTACCACCAGAAGGAGGTGGGCACATGGAAGGGCAGGGCTTGGTTCTTTGCAAAATGTTCCCCAAGGAAATGGGCAAAATCATAACTTAATGATTTTATTGGTCGGGGCGAGAGGATTTGAACCTCCGACTCCTTGCACCCCATGCAAGTGCGCTCCCAGGCTGCGCTACGCCCCGACACAGTTCGCATCCAATATCATGAGGTTTTGCACCTGTCAAGCTAAAGATAGTAATCAATGAAATGAGAAAAACTCAGCACGAGAAAATGGAAGCAAAAGGCGCAAAATGCATCGCCATCCTGGGTACAGGATCTGACGTGGGAAAAAGCGTTGTTGTGACAGCAATTTGCCGAATACTTGCCTCGATGGGAATCAGGGTGGCACCGTACAAGGCCCAGAACATGTCTAATAACTCAGGGGTGACACCAGACGGGCTTGAGATGGGCAGGGCCCAGATCGTCCAGGCAGAGGCAGCGGGTATCCCCCCCCATGTGGACATGAACCCGGTTCTTCTAAAACCCACAGCCGACGCATCATCCCAGGTGATACTCTCGGGCAGGGTGATTGCCGACACTTCGGCGGCCCGCTACCAGGATCTGAAAAGCCGTCTTTTTGCAGAGGCGGCAGCTGCGCTGGACAGGTTGAGGCAAAAGTATGAAGTGATAGTTATGGAGGGTGCTGGTTCATGCGCTGAAATCAACCTCCTTTCAAGGGATATCGTCAACCTCCCAATGGCGCGCTATGCAAATGCCCCTGTCGTCCTTGTGGGTGATATTCATCGCGGGGGGATATTCGCCCAGTTGGCTGGCACTTTGAAGTGTCTCCCTGACCATTATTCTTCGATGATATCTGGTTTCATCATAAACAGGTTCCGGGGAGATATTTCACTGTTCGGGGACGGAAAAAAATGGATTGAGGAGTATACGGGCAGGCCGGTCTACGGTGTTGTGCCCTGGTTTGACAAGTTCAGGATACCGGCAGAGGATTCAGTGGTGATAGAACAGCCTGACCGTTCAGCCCGTGGCCAGGGATCCGGCTCTGACAAGCCGTGGATTTGCATTGTGAGACTCCCTCACATCGCAAACTTCACGGATTTTGACCCGCTTTTTCATATCCCGGGTCTTGATATCCGCTTTGCAGAGGATCCGCTGGATATATCCGGGGCATCGGTAATTATCATTCCGGGCACTAAAAGTACATTAAGCGATCTTGCCTGGCTTCATAGCACCGGCTGGGCGCAAAGGATCAGGGAATATGCAGAGTCAGGAAGACCTGTCCTGGGTATATGCGGGGGCTACCAGATGCTTGGCCGCAGGGTGCTGGATCCCGATGGCGTTGAAGGGCGCCGGGGGTCCCGGGAGGGCCTTTGCCTGCTGCCCGCCGTAACCACTTTGGTTGCACCTAAGGTAACCACGCTCACCCGGTTTTCCTGGAACGGCATACCGGGAATCGGCTATGAGATTCATATGGGAAGAACCGAGACCGGCAATGGCAGGCCTGTTTTTGCTGTCAGTTCCAGAAACAATATCGCCTGTAATGATGTTGATGGCCTTGAGGCTGAAGATCTGCGCGTAATCGGGACATATATTCATGGATTATTCGATTCGCCGGGAATTCTAGACAGGTTTCTGCAATGGGCAGGGCTGAATGCCCTTGTGTCCCCCCGTTTTTTGGGGATGCTTGACCGGGACCGGTCTTATGACATGCTGGCCGATCATTTCAAGCAGCACGTTGATATGGATGCATTGCTCGGGTTGCTGGACCGGTGATAGTCTTCTCGGTTAAGGCGTAAGTTCCCATGCAATGACGGCAATGTAAACTTTTATGATCGCATCTGCAATGATACACGTTTCAGCAGGAGAAGGGGGGCCTCCCTGGAAACCTGTTTTGGAAAATACAAGCCGGTGTGGCTTTTTTTAGCCTCCGTGCTTTTGTTTATCACCAACCTCAAAGGTCTCTGATAATGGGAAAGAACAAGGGTACAGATTATGAAGAAAAGTTCCGGGAATCCGCACCCTGCGGGCCCGGCGCCACCGAGGAAGAAAAGGAGCTTGCACGCAGGTGGCCCATCGCCCTGTGCGAGCTGAAATCCCTTGCTGCAAGATTAAAGGATATCAGCCGCCCGAATCCTGAGCCCATACACCATAACCTGGAATTGATCGAAAAAAAACGGCTTGCCGATTTCCTGGCCGAGGCTTTAAGCAAGGATCGTTATCCCGGTCTTAAAAGATCGGTTGCCCGCAGGATGGCAGACAGGATAGGTGATTACCTGCTGTGGCGCAGGGAGAGCTCCATCCCGTTCATCCATGAATTGATCGTGCTTCTGCCGTGGTGGATCAGTAATCTGCCTGGCGCAGTGGTGAAAGGATTGCGGGAGATCGGGCTTGAGTACGTTTTGAACGGCAAGATCATACCGATACAGGTCGTGTGGGAGCAATTGCTTGCATCTGATCCTGTCTACATAGGCCATTGTGCCTGCAGGAGTTCCGGGGTTGTTGATGATTTGAAAAAGGACGGCCGCACTTTTTGCCTTGTAAGCGGAAAGGAGAACAGGCAGCTTGCCGACAGGCTGGCAGACAGGTATGAGTCCCTGAAGATGCGTTACGGAAAGGCGCCTGACACGGACGATGTTCATATAGAGTTTCTGGAGAGGCTGATTTCTGCCAGGAGAAACGGAGATTCGTCTTACGGCGTGGAGATGATACTCGAAAAGACTTATCCTCACTGGGAATTTCTGCCGGTAAAAGAAGACTTCACCCAGTCATGGATCAGATCGCTGCATAAGAATAAAAAAGCGCATATGATCCACCCCGAGTTGGCCTTCGAGTTTGCTACCATACTATACCTGGCCCGGGGAACTATTTTTACCTCGATGCGTCTTTTTGACACACCATATACAATATGTTCATGTCCTTCCCCTGAAAACGACGGCGGATGCACATTGACAAACTGGTATTACTATGGGATGTCCAACAAGTCACTTCTGCCAAACGAGTCTGGGTGGGGAAGGCGTAAAGACAATGACGGGCAAGTGTTGCACTGTGACAAGTTTGAAATCAGGTCCCGGAGGAAATGTATAGGCTGCGGATGCAAGCACAATGATTCCGATCCCAGGGGGGTAAAAACCGTTCTTGCCCAGGCCGATGAATTTATCAAAAAAAGACTTCCAGGGCAGAGATGAAAAACCGCTTATTTTCATGTCAAGGGATGTTTCATACTCAGCGCGCAAGGTTGTGATCGCATTGTGGTGGATTGCAGGGGAAGGAGTATGATGCTAAATTTAACTGTACCGACGTCGGTACAGTTAAATTTTGTACTGATGGCAGTGCGCCAAGACCTGGCATTTCTTTATTTTATGCTATAATTACAGGTTGTTATAATGTTAGTTTTTGCGCGCATGCCTGTGTTTCAATTTGAAACGCAATGGTTTAATTTCTGTCTTGTGCATATATGCGCACTTCTATAAAGTTAACAAAATGAAGCTGAAAGCATAGTGTGTTTGATCAACAAAAAACAGGATAAAAAGCCATGATAGAGGAATTCTTTCGTCCATGTGCAGGCAGGAAACCGGTCATTTTATTTTTATTATTTGTAAACCTTCTGGTCCTTGTTGTGGCAGACATGGGTTTTGCCGATACAATAATTCTCGGCAGTAATGAGCGCCTGACAGGGAGAGTGAAAACCCCTTTTTTCAGATTACATACTCCGTATGGGGGGATAAGGATTCCGGCTGTCAACATCAAATCCATTAAAAAGGCCCACGATCACAATGGGTTCATCATCATAACTTGCAACAATGATCGTTTTTCAGGGATCGTTCAGGAGAAGAACGTTGATATAACCTTGAATGATGCCAGACAATACTCCATAGCCATGGACAGGGTCGATCAGATCTTTTTCAATATCGATCTTCCTACACACCCTGTGGCCACAACTATTTTTTTCATGGAAAACAACGACAGGTTTTCAGGAAGGCTACTTTCAGACTCCCTTACCATTGAAACCGGCCATGAAAAGTTTTGCTTTCCGGTTACAGATATCTCCAGGATCACTTTTTTCAAGTCAAAAAGCGGTATCAAGGCAGAAATACTCAAAAATGACAAGACATTTGCAGCCGGTGTAATGAAGGAACAAAAACTCAGAATCATCCCGGAAAGCTCAAGCCGGATCGCGAGCTGCATAGGCAGGATCAAGAAAATCCAGTTTAATGCGGAAAAATGGTTAGCCGTAGCTTCAATAGACCAGAATATCGCTACCTATGACAGTGATGGGGATGGTGTTCCAGACAATGTGGATGCTTGCCCTGATACCGGGTGCGCTGCTTCGGTTGACAAGGTTGGATGCGATCTATCTATTGATTCGGATGGTGATGGTGTTGTTGACCAGGAAGACAAATGCCCCGGAACGCCGAAAGGCCTGCCGGTGGGAGCAGAAGGCTGTTTTGTTTTCATGATAACCGATTTCGCCTTTAACCGTGCAGATATTCCGGCCAGGTATTTTCCGGAGCTGGACAAGGCTGCTGCAATTTTGAAAAAATATCCCCAGATCCGGGTTGAGGTTCAGGGGCATACAGACAATTCGGGTACAATGGCATATAACAAAATCCTTTCTATGAAAAGGGCCGAGTCTGTTTGTGCTTATCTCAGGGCAAAAGGCATAGCTTCCTCCCGGCTGATTCCAAGAGGGTATGGATACAGCCGTCCGATTGCGGATAATGCTACAGAGGCGGGCAGGGCCAGGAACCGGAGAGTACAGCTGCAGCAATTGCCCTGAATCCGGACCTGCCGTTTGATCAGACCCGGGGCTCCCTTGAGGCCCTGGACGTGTCGAGCAGTAATCTCATCGTAACGACAACCTAAAAATGACCACTTGGGCTAACCCAATTTTGACCACCCCGAGCTTTTTCGGACTCTTGCCCGCTACTGGTACACCGCGGGCCTGTTTGGCGCATCAAAGCTCGAGGATATTATGGCTCCTGACGGAATCGTGCTGGGCAGGTTTGAATATTATGCGCAAGGCCGTATGACAGCGCTCATCGATTTACAGGTCAACCGTCTTTCCAAGACGGTATTTCGCACCACCTCGTCCGGCCGTGTGGCCATGACAACAACTAATGAATACAATTCCAGGAGTCACAAGATACGCAATTTTTTACTGGTGGTATAGCAGATTTAGTAGATTGGATTGAGCAGCATATGACGAAAGATATGGCAATATTAATTGAAGATTTTGCATTGATAATAAGTGGTTTGGTTTGTCTGATATTAAATTTACTTGGTTGGTTTCTTTACAAATCTGAAAGAATCGACAATATCCCTAAGTGGTTTCCTGTAAATAAAATTATTAAAAATAATGGTAACTATTCAGCTTGACTCGTCTATTAATCATTTTATAAGCTGCT
>CAYVIE010000178.1:0-6028 GCA_964451355.1 uncultured Desulfobacteraceae bacterium | reverse complement strand
GGTCATGAGCCGGATGTTCTGCACGGACTACAAGGCCCAGGGCTTGATACCAGATGATGTCTTTTGCATAGAGACCCTCGGCACGGATGACAACCGGGGCGAAGACGACGACTATACGGCAAAATACGGGCTACTCATGATGGACCGCTACATATCGGTGGATCACAGGGTGCTTTCAATGCCCAATATTCCCCATACCACCACAACCCCGGCACAGTCCACTGTATGGCGCATGCTGCTCGCCCACGTCTTTTTGGGACGCCCCCTCACAAGTATCCATGGCGTAACCCACAGGGTTTCTGCAGAAGGGCTTGTGGTGACAGCGCAAATCGAGTCCACAGCCACGATCCAGGGGGTAAAGACTTGGTACACTACCCAGAACGACAAGGATATAAGCGATTGGGACGGGTTCGTGGACATAAACATGGAAAAACAAGACGGAAATACTTACCAGGCCCTGATCCCGGCGGACGCCACGGCCTACTTTGTGGAGGTGAGAGACGAGGCTGACGGAGTAGCAGGGATCGTCACCTCAGCCCCCTTACCTGCTGACAGGGATTACCCGATCCTTGGCATCCCGCCGGATGTGGTCACCCAGGCCCAGGCCGTGCAAACCCAGGACGGAATTACAATAACGTGGCAGAACCCCGACTCCCCTGACCTTGCCGGCACAACAGTGGTGCGCAAAGACGGAGAGGCCCCGGCCTCCCCCCTCGATGGAACCGTTGTCTGCGCAGGCTCCATCGAGTCATGCAATGATATGGATATTGACGCGCAAACACCTGTCTTTTCCATCTTCACGTTCGACGCCACAGGCGCCTTCAGCGAGCCGGTGGAAGTCGTGGTGGGGGACTGAAAACAAAGATTACAAGAGCGGTACACCGCACAAACACACCCCGGCAAAATCGTAGGGGCGGGGTTTATCCCCGCCCGTTACAGCCCCACAAACCAACTTACCCCCCCAAAAAAACCGTCATACTCGAAACAATTAATTTCCCCCTGAAATCAACTTCACCGACGTCGGTGAACTTAAATTAAAACGATATGCTGACTGTTAATAAACAGCTCTACATATTTACCAACCAAAGACCAAAACCCTGCAAAACAGGCCGGGATAAACCTGCGCACCTAAAAATACTCACCCTGCATGAGAATTAAAATGGTTGCCGAGGGATTCGAACAGCAACACACCAAGATACAAAAATTATCTACTGCACCTCATTCTCTATGCTCCAACACAAAACCGACACAAGCAATGGAACCAGGCACATTACCCTCAAGCACATCCCAACAAACGTAGGGGCGGGGTTTATCCCCGCCCGTTACAGCAAAAAAAGACAGCACCCTGCTTCTAAATTAATCAAGCCCACCCCCGGCCCGGGCATTTTCCCCATTTTTTGAACGCCTGGATAACAATATGTAAAAAAACGGTAAATCAAAATTGATGCAATTGTAACAAGTCAAAATCTCAATACAAAAAACTGCTGCATGCCAAATATTTTTTTGCGGCATCCAGGGGGGCTCGCGCCCCCCTGGACCCCCCAACCGGCTTTTTGGGCCTTATACTCCCCCCGGTATGCGGCCTGTTAACACAGGCTACAGACTCTTGCCAGATCCTGCAAACGGGCGGGGATAAACCCCGCCCCTACGGAAAAACCACCTTCATGACAGGCTCTGGCTTCAAATCCCCATACCCCGCACCTCCCCCAAGGCCGCCTTGCAAAAGGTAAACATGAAGATCATGAAATCACCAAGAAACCTGATGGCAAAAATCGCCTTGGAACAAAAAATGAAGCTGTGGCGGCTGGAGTTACAGTCCGGCAATGAACTTGATCAGGAAATCCTGGAAGCCCGACTGAAAACCGAACCCTGCCGACTGAAACATGAAATTGCAATCGAGCAGGAAAAAGCCGCTGCAAGGCGATCCGAGGAAAAAAAGGATCTTGTCGCCCGGCTGAAACAAGAACGCATGTGAACTAAAACAAAAAAACTGTAAAAAGCCAAAAACAGAATCACCAGGTAATTCACCCGGTTCTGTTGAATCCATGGGTATATTAAGTAGCAGGATATGCACGCAATGCGGCACGCCGCTTCCTCCCGGCGTTCGTTTCTGCGGCTTCTGCGAAGCGGCGGCACGGTGACCTGCCTGAAACCACGAGCGTTTGCCCACAATCCACAGGGAACGAAAAATACTCATGGATCCGGATAAAATTTAATTTATGCGCTGGCCCCGCCTTTTTGTCCCAGGCGATCCAGGGCCATTACCAGGACTATACCCGCCGCCATGCAGGCAGCGGCAATATAAAGATCAGGTCCAAAGTCAGGCAGGATGCAGCGTTCCTTCAGGACAACCATCTTATGGCCGATCATACTTGTCTCCACAGGAACCTTCCACGGCCAGAGCTTGCGCATGGATCCCACCATGAGGCCCGCAAGGAGCGCCATGGTGACAGCATGGTAACGGTCGAGCAGGAATTTCAAAACCCTGGAAAAACCGGCAAGCCCCACTGCGCACCCGGCGAGAAACAGAAGCAGGATCGCAGCGTTTTCAGGGATAAACGGGTTTTTCACGGCAGACAGGATAAAGGCGTACTTGCCCAGTATAAGCAGGATAAAAGCCCCGCTGATACCGGGCAGAATCATGGCGCAGATGGCAAGCATCCCTGAAAAAAAGACAAAAACAGGGGTTTCAGGGGTTTGCGCAGGCACAAGCCCCACAAGCCAGAACCCGAAAATTGCGCCGCCGGCAAAACCGCCCATTGAAAGAGCATTCCAGGATTCGACCTTGCGGCCCACGACCCATACCGAGGCCGCAACCAGACCGAAAAAGAGGCTCCAGGTAAATACCGGATGGTGCAAAAGAAGGTAAGTCATGAGGCGGGCAAGGGATAGTATGGCGATCCCGATACCAGAAAGGAGCGGCAAGAGAAAACGAAGATGGACCCGGCTTACAAACCCCTTGAAGTCGAGCTGCAAAAGCGCTTTGAGGGCAGCAGCGTCAACAGATTTTACCGCCGCCAGGAGTTGCTCATAGATGCCGGTCACAAGGGCTATGGTGCCGCCAGACACGCCGGGAATGGTATCTGCCGCACCCATGCACGCGCCTTTCAGTGCAACAAGCATGGCGTCCGCCGTACTGCGCGGCCCGGGCGACGCCTTCCAGGCATCTTTCCAGGAAAGACCGCCTTGCTTTTTCACACCGCTCTCCAGCCGTATTGCCCGATCAGCTTGACAAAGCGGCATCCACCAAGGTCTGACTGGTGTATCCCGGACTCGTCCCGTACAACCTTGACAAGCTTTTGTGAAAACTCGTCGCCCACGGGAATGATCATCCTGCCGCCGACAGCGAGCTGGTCCATCAAGGGCTTAGGTATGGAGGGGGAACCCGCGGTTACAATGATGGCGTCAAAAGGGGCCTCCTCTTTCCAGCCAAGGGTGCCGTCTCCGTATTTCTGGATTATGTTGAAATACTTCAGGGCATCGAACCGCCTGCGGGCAATGTCATACAGCCTGCGGTTACGCTCGATGGTGTAGACGCGCGAGGCCAGCTCCGCAAGGATTGCGGCCTGGTACCCCGAACCGGTCCCGATCTCAAGCACCCTGTCTTCAGGCCCCACCTGCAGCGCTTCGGTCATGAGGGCTACAATATACGGCTGGGATATGGTCTGGCCTTCGCCTATGGGAAGGGGATGATCGGCATACGCCTGTTCCACCAGGGCTTCATCCACGAAAAAATGCCGCGGCACCTTGCGCATGGCGGCAAGGACCGCAGGATCCGAGACGCCACGCGCCTCGATCTGGGACGCCACCATGGTTTCGCGCAGGCTCTTGAACCGCCGGGTGTCAATGTTTAAATCATTATTCATAGACAGGAACAATTAGCAAAAAGAAAAGCTATTCGTCAAGCATATCTACAGAGGTCTATGGTTGTTTTACTTGCCAACAACTGTATTTTAAGCATAAATTATCTGTAAAAAACATGAACTCTTCCTGGTTCTGCGAATTCAGATAAAAGACGACTATGCTGGAATCGATCCCAAGACATCTCAAGATATCTGTTGCGCTGATGTTACTGGTCTTTTTGGCCGGGAGCGCCGGGTACATGCTGATTGAAGACTGGAGCCTTTTTGACGCTGTGTACATGACCGTGATCACGGTAACAACCGTGGGATTCGGCGAAGTTAAACAGCTCAGCCAGGCTGGGAGATTCTTTACGATCATGCTCGTAATCTCCGGAATGGCTGTTGTCCTTTATGTAACAAGCGCCCTTGTCCAGTTCTTTGTCGAGGGTCAGATCCGGGAAATACTCGGGAGGAGAAAATTGGACAAAAAACTCTCCACGCTGAAAAACCATTTCATTGTCTGCGGATACGGCCGTATCGGCCGGGTAATATGCAACCAGTTCAAGGGATACGGCATCGATCCGGTGGTGATCGAAAACGATCCGGATCTTGTGGAGCTGATGGTCAAAGACAAGACCCTCTATGTCACGGGCGACGCCACCGAGGAAGACATCCTGCTAAGGGCTGGCATACGCCGGGCACGCTGCATAATAGCGGTTCTCGCCACGGACACGGACAACGTGTTCCTGGTGCTAACGGCCCGCCAACTCAATCCCAAAATATACATAATCGCGCGGGCCAGCAGCAACAAGGCAAAAAACAAGCTCCTCGCCGCAGGTGCGAACAGGGTGGAATCGCCCTATGAAATCGGGGCCGTGACCATGGCCCAGCGCATACTGAGGCCGTCTGTGGCCAACTTCATAGAGCTTGTGTTCGCCTATGACAGGAAGGATATAAAGATGGAGGAGATACCTGTATCCAGCAAATCTCCCCTTGCCGGCCTCAACCTGAAGGATTCCGGCATAAGGCAGAAATACAACCTGATAATCATCGCCATAAAAAAGCCTGACGGCGAGATGCTGTTCAACCCCTCTTTCAATACCGTGATAGAAGCGAATGACACGGTGATAGCCATGGGCAAGAGCGAAAACCTCAAAGAACTTGAACGCGCCCTTATGGCCGCGGCATAACAGGACAAGGCAAAGGCTAAATGGGAAACTGGATCAAGGTGACCGTCATATACGAAGCAGAAGAACCGGCTATTGCAAAAGACCTCATTGCAGACACATTCTTTGGGCTGGGGCTGCCGGGAATAGAAATCCATGAACCTGAAAAAGATAGCGGGGAAGACTGGGCAGACGATGCCCTGCCCCTGCCGGGTCACTATTCGGTTACAGGTTACCTGCCCCAGGCCAGGAACTGGCAGGAAAGGCTGCTTCGCCTGCAAGAAGCTCTTTCCCAAAGGGCCCGCACCGGAAACTTCTCCTGGAAGCTCACAACAAGCATAACAGCCGAACAGGACTGGGCCGACGCCTGGAAAAAGCACTTCCACCCGGTCAGGATAACCGGCCGCATCGTGGTCAAGCCCTCATGGGAAGAATACAGGCCGGAATCCGACGATATCATCATCGAAATAGACCCGGGCATGGCCTTTGGCACAGGCACCCACCCCACCACTTCCATGTGTATCCAGATGATAGAAAAATACATGTCCCCCGGCGCCAGGGTCCTCGATATCGGGACCGGATCCGGCATCCTTCTTGTGGCCTCGGCGCTTTTGGGCGCGTCTTCGGGCTTGGGCACGGATTCAGACCCGGTGGCCGTGGAAGTGGCTTTAAAAAACCTTGCAAAAAACAGGATACCCCAAGACAGGTTCAGGGTGATCCACAAAGAAGGCTGTCCCGAAGGCGAGGACAGCAGCTATGACATTATTGTCGCAAACATCCTGTATGATCCTGTTCGCCGCCTCCTTCCAGGGATGAAAAGGGCGCTCAAGCCCGGCGGCCTCATCATAGCCTCGGGGATCACGGAAGGGGCCCGCCAGGATATATGCGATGCCTTCGAACTCCACGGCCTTGAAACCATCCAGATCGCATCAAAAGAAGGTTGGATAACGGCTTGTGCCAGAAAGACTTAACCCAAGTTTAACAGGTGGTTTTTAAAAAGCTGTAATATCAACCTGTTGC
>CAYVIE010000177.1:0-6032 GCA_964451355.1 uncultured Desulfobacteraceae bacterium | reverse complement strand
GGCGGGGATAAACCCCGCCCCTACGAAAAACACGTTATCCATGCATGAGACCGGGGAGGATGGGATATACCCGGTTCATACGAAATACATGCTATATCTGTGCACCAACACCCAAAACAAAACGTAGGGGCGGGGTTTATCCCCGCCCAGTTCGGCCACTCATGCCGCCAATAACGATAATATTCAACCCGAATGCACGTTGCGAGGCTACATAAAATAAGGCATGCTCAAAATATAATTTGAAAATCGGAACTTGTTTCACACACTGACGTCGGTGTGTGTGAAACAGGCATGGAAGAAAAACAGATGCGCAAAGGTTAAACCTGAGAATTGCTGCAAACGCGCATAGAGGATCTCTTGCACGGCCATGCCGATGGTTTGCTGGGTATTTTCCAAACAATCGCCCTGGAATAAATTTGATAACCTCATACCATCCTGATCAAAACGTGAGGCTTGGCCAGGATGTCTTTACGTGACCGTCTGGGTTGTTTACAGGTTTGGGTGAGGCGCTGTTTGTGTCCTTGTAAATTATGATTTTATTTGTTTGCCGCTGCGTTAATCGATGCGTCGGGTTTGCCAAGCCTAGCGTATTTAAGAGTATGATGGTAATGCCAGGCAGCGGAGGAAGGCTCAATTAATATCAAATCACTCCACCTCAGCCGCGAACCCCGTTTTGCATGGAGAAAAAAATGAATATCTGGTGGATCATAATCCCTCCTCTTTCTTTTATATGGATTGGTCCGATGGCGGCAATGTACCGGATCAGCGCTCCTTCCTGGGTATTTATTATGTTTGCTCTTTTCTGGAGTGTAGTGGCGTTTTTCGCTACACCCATGTATGATTGGGGGACTAACATAGGAAAACGACTTGGACATTCCAGACTGGTGGCACTGAGGGAACGGTTGAAACCCAAAGTACTGCCACCGGCTAGAGTAGGGTTAATTATTATGGCGATTATCAGTCTTATTTTTGCAATAATATAGGGGATCGCAGAACAAGCGGATTAAGAGGACGGCGTAACGCCGCCACTGATCCTTATCGTTAGCCATGACTGCAGGCGGTCGTGGCTAACGGGGCTCGCGGTACTTACCGCGTGTCTGTCCGTCTGCGGCGGCCGAACCATGGGATACCGTGCTGAAATAACAAAGAGAATAAAAAAGCAATATCCTTTCTGGCTTGTCAATATGGTTCGTTGTAGAGGAAGGATTTTGGGGTCTGCCGCAATGGATTCGGCTGGGCCAGACAGCGGGGCGCTTGTATTGGATTAATTTTTTGGTGGTAAACGAGCTTTCCATCAGTATAAATGATACGGATGAAGATGGCTTCGGCATTCAGATAAATCCCGCAATAGTATCAATACCAATGTTTTTTAGTGTAGAATCTCATTGAGTCCTTTCCTTTTTTGGAGAGTTTTTGGTTTTTAGTAATTACCCGATGGCCACAGCAAAACGTAATGCTGTTATGGGGGAAAGCCCAATTTATATCAATGCGCTCCACCTGACCGCTATTATGCTGGCGCTCCATGGTGTCAGGGGGGCTTTGTTGCTCAAGGAAAAAATATGAAGCAAGTAAAAATACTGATTTCAATTGCATTGACCTGTGTTTTCATCGGAATTGGAATCGGCATGTTGACAAATATGATTAATGGCGCAATCAGCCCACTGTATTTTCGGAATATCATGCATTGGGAGAATGTTCATAACATTTGGAAAGCAAGCGTGACTCAAGGTATTTTTGAGGGTGGAATTTATGGAATAATTTTTGCAGTTGTTTTTACAATTGTAGTTGGTGTGGTGACAAAGGGGGATGTGTCATATTCTACTGTTTGTAGGTTTCTGGCAGGTTTAGCTATTACTGTTTTAATCTGCTGGTGCCTTGGAGGAGGATTTGCCATATTGCTTGCACTTTCAAGCCCTGAATTTTATCAACATACTTTTAGGGGAGTTCCTTCGGAAACACTCCCCATGATTCGATATGCATGGGTCGGAGGTTCTATTTGGGGAGCAATGTTTGGCTGTTTATTTTCACTTACTATTGGGTTAGTCGTTTTTAAATTAAAATGGAATAAGAACTCGAACAAGGTTGTTTCAGCGGATGGCTAACGCCGCCGCTGATCCTTATTGGTTCACCACGACCGCCTGTGGTCGTGACAAACGGAACCAGAGCGGCATTTGCCGCATGTCTTCCGCCTGCGGTGGTCGGTCACGCGGCTGGGGATGAGCTATCTTTCAGCAAGCAAGCTTATCAAAGCCTATGCACCTCAGCTGCCAGCCCTGTTGGGTGTACAAAACAAATCTTTAGGGGAGAGAAGAGATGAAAAAAGAAAGCAAGTGCCCGGTAACAGGAGACGCATACAAACACACCACCTTGGGCGGAAATATGATCAGGAACTGGTGGCCGAACCAACTGAACTTGAAGATCCTCTATCAAAACCCGCCCGCGCTCAAGCCTATGGGCGAGGATTTCAACTATGCAGCAGCATTTTCCGAACTCGACTACGAGGCGCTTAAAGACGACCTGCGCCGCATTATGACCGAATCTAAGGACTGGTGGCCGGCCGATTACGGCCACTATGGCCCTCTCTTCATCCGGATGGCATGGCACAGCGCGGGCACCTACCGCGTCTTTGACGGACGCGGCGGCGGTTCCACGGGCAACCAGCGCTTTGCGCCAGTGAATAGTTGGCCCGATAACGTAAACCTCGACAAGGCGCGTCGCCTGCTCTGGCCGATCAAGAAGAAGTACGGGAACAAGATCTCCTGGGCCGACCTGATGATCCTCGCCGGAAATGTTGCCCTTGAGTCGATGGGGTTCAAGACATTCGGCTTCGGCGGCGGCCGCATGGACATCTGGGAGCCCGAGGAGGATGTGTACTGGGGTCCCGAGTCCGAGTGGTTGGCCGACGAGCGCCATCGAGGTGAGGGGGAGCTCGAAAGTCCTTTGGCTGCTGTTCAGATGGGCCTGATCTACGTGAACCCGGAAGGCCCAAACGGTGAGCCCAACGTGCTCGCGGCCGCAGAGGATATTCGCAAGAGCTTCCGGCGCATGGGCATGAACGACGAAGAGACGGTTGCGTTGATCGCTGGCGGGCACACATTCGGAAAAACCCATGGGGCTGCTGATCCCGGCAAGTATTTGGGCCCCGAGCCTGAAGCGGCTCCACTCGAAGAACAGGGCCTGGGGTGGAAAAACAGCTTCGGTTCCGGCAAGGGCGCCGACACGATCACAAGCGGGCTCGAGGGGGCTTGGACCCATACGCCCACCAAGTGGGACAACAGCTTCCTCGAACTCCTTTTCCGCTACGACTGGAATCTGGAGAAAAGCCCTGCCGGGGCCTGGCAGTGGGTGCCTACCGATCCGGCGACAGAAACCCTGGTCCCTGACGCCCACGATCCTGACAAGCGGTATAAACCCATCATGCTGACCACAGACCTAGCCCTTCGCATGGACCCTGTCTACGGGCCCATCGCCCGCCGCTTCCTGGAAAACCCTGACGAGTTGGCCGATGCCTTTGCCCGGGCCTGGTTCAAGCTCACTCACCGCGATATTGGTCCCAAGTCACGTTACCTCGGGCCCGAGGTGCCTGAAACGGACCTGATCTGGCAAGACCCCATCCCCCAGGTGGATCACGAATTGATCGACGACGAAGATGTTGCTGAACTGAAAAAGCAAATCCTCGCCTCGGAACTCACCATCTCCGAGCTCGTTTATACCGCCTGGTCCTCGGCCGCGACCTTCCGCGGCTCCGACAAGCGCGGCGGCGCAAACGGGGCGCGTATTCGGCTATCACCACAGAAGGACTGGGATGTCAATCAGCCAGCCCAGCTCGCCAGGGTGTTAGGGGTGCTCGAAGGTATTCAAGACGAGTTTAATGGAGCGCAACCCGGTAACAAGAAGGTCTCGCTCGCAGACATGATCGTCCTTGGAGGCGTGGCTGCAGTCGAAGAGGGTGCGAGGCGGGCCGGGTTCGATGTGAAGGTCCCCTTTGCGCCCGGCCGCACAGACGCCAGCCAGGAACAGACCGACGTCAAGTCATTCGAGTACCTGAAGCCGGTGGCAGATGGCTTCCGCAACTACCTGAATCCAGCTTGCGATTTGCCTTCCGAGCAGCTGCTTATTGATCGCGCCCAGCTCCTCACTCTCACGGTGCCGGAGATGACCGTGCTCGTAGGCGGTATGCGTGCGCTTGGGGCCAGCTTTGGCGGTCTGTCCCATGGCGTTTTTACAGAACGACCGGGCACGCTCACGAACGATTTCTTCATAAACCTTCTCGACATGGGCATCAAATGGCAACCAAGCGCAGATCATCCGCAGATTTACGAGGGGTTCGACCGGGCCACCGGAGATCTGAAGTGGACCGCGACCCGTGTGGACCTGGTCTTCGGAGCCAACTCACAGCTGCGGGCCCAGGCGGAGTTCTACGCCCAGGACGACAATAAAGAGAAGTTTGTACACGACTTTATAGCGGCGTGGAACAAGGTAATGAACCTGGATCGTTTCGATCTTGCCTGGTGGTAATATTAAGGTTATCAGTCGGTTCCGGCAGGATGTCGTAAAAGCGGATACCTGACACACATATGGTCCTTCCCTTTGTCAACAGGCAATAAAATAGCGTTGGGAGAAAACAGGCTTTCTCGGTTTAATCCAGTAATCTTACCGTTTGAAGGCGAAAGATTATGAAGATTATTGTCACTCACCGCAATGCCGATTTTGATGCTGTGGCCTCGCTTGTTGCTGCTTCTATGATCTACCCGGATGCAGAGTCCGTTATCCCTAAAACTGTAAATCCTAATGTAAAAGCTTTTATGTCAATTCATAAAGATATCTTTGATTTTAAATATCTTTCTGAAATCTCGTTAAAGTCTGTCAGCAGTCTGATTGTGGTCGATACCAACAGGTGGTCGCGCCTTGAACGGTTGACTGCTTTGAAGCAAAAAAAAGATCTTGAAATTATTCTGTGGGATCATCATCAGGGAATCACGGATCTAAATCCATCAGTAAGTCACATTGAATCCAGGGGTGCAAACATAACAATATTGCTAAAAGAAATAGCAAATAGGCAAATTCCTCTTACCCCCATTCAAGCAACCCTTTTTCTCCTTGGCCTTTATGAGGATACCGGTAATCTCACTTTTCCGTCGACAACCCCTGAAGACGCCCAGGCAGCCGCTTTCTTGCTTGGAAACAAGGCGGATCTCAATATTCTAAAGACATTCCTGCAGCCAGCCTATGGAGAGAAACAAAAAGAAGTTCTTTTTGCAATGATCAAGGACGCAAAGAGGATAAAAATACGTCAATTCAGAGTGAGTGTTGAAATTCGTGAAATATCAGGTCATGTCAACTCCTTGTCTGTTGTTGTAAACATGTTCAGGGAAATTCTGAACGTGGATGCAGCATTCGGAATATTCGTGCACAAGGAGACAGGAAAGTGCATCGTTATCGGGAGAAGCACAATAAGTGAGATTCACGTGGGCAACATTATGAGGGCTCTTGGTGGGGGAGGGCATCCGGGCGCTGGATCCGCGATGATAAATGAAGCCAATCCTAAGAGCATAAAAGAAACCATAATCGAACTTCTAAGGGGGAACCAGGAAACATCGGTTACCATTGCAGATATCATGTCATCACCCGTTGTTTCTGTCTCACCTGATATGCCCATGGCTGAAGTTGCTGAGGTTTTAAGAAAAAAAGGTTGCACCGGCCTGCCGGTAATAGATGGTAAAAAGCTTGTTGGAGTGATTTCAAGGAGGGATTTCAAAAACAGGGTGAAAAAGGAAAAGCACCTAAGAGCCCCGGTCAAGGCGTTCATGAGCAGTCCCGCTGTTACGGTAACAAATGATAAGAGTCCGTTATACGCGGCTCGCTTGATGGTCAAATATGATATAGGAAGGTTGCCCGTTATAGATAAAAAGGGGAATGTGGTCGGGATAGTGTCCCGTTCCGACGCCATGCGCCATTTTTATCATGTTCTTCCTGACTAGCCCAAGTTTAACACCTGCTTCATCAAAAATGGTAGATTTGGGCATATTTCA
>CAYVIE010000176.1:0-6085 GCA_964451355.1 uncultured Desulfobacteraceae bacterium | reverse complement strand
GCACGAAGGTAATCGAGCATGACATCATAAATTTTAATAAAGAATTTCATTACGGGAAAAGCTTGTTTTGTGTAAGGCAAATTATTTCGCACCGTGCAATTCAGTTATAAATATTTAAGCACATATTCTCATTCGATATCGGGTGAAATCGATTGAAAAATTCAGCCAGTATTCCTGATAGATTCCCGGTTACAATGCTTGAGCAGTCTGCATTTTTTTTTAGAAAGCTGACTGATCAGCAGATCCACATGGTATTGTCTTTGAACGGACACCTGGAGCCTGAAGTTCTATCCAGCGCCGCAAGGCTTTCCCTTGACGCAGAACCTGTTCTCGGGTGCCGTTTCATAGAGAATTTCCGGATGCCCTACTGGCAGCGGCGTACAGACCTGGACCAGATAAACCTGCTCCACATTGTGGAATCCGGGAATATTTTTAAAGAAGTATTGAATTTCATCTCAATAAGGCCTGATCCTGTAAAAGATCCCCTTGTGAGGCTTCTATTGATTCGTTCTTCACATGATACACTGTGTATCAAGATGAATCATGTCGTCACTGATGCCGCCGGAGTAAAACACTACGCGGCTGTGCTTTCAGGAATATATCGTGCCTTGACAATGAATCCCGCATACAGGCCTCCTGCCCGCGGCGATGTTCAAAGAGGCCTGGACCGGGTGGCAAAACACTTGAGTATATATGATAAAATCAAGGTTGCCAGGAGGGGCTTCAGGGATTTAGGGGATAAAGGGAACTGCTGGATTAACAAGCATGGCGCAGCCAGGAATAATCCTGTCAGGATTTTCCTTGCTATCCGGCATATTGATCAACAACGCTTCAGGAAACTGAAGGAATATTCCTCCGGATATAAGGTTACGCTGAATGATATTCTGGTTACAGCATGCTACCGAGCTCTTTCAAAAGTGTATGATACCACCGGTGGGAAAAGGGTCTATCTGCGCAACACCATTGACCTGAGGAGGTATCTTGTTGCCGGGACTCCTGTAGCTATTTCTAATTATTCTGGAATGTTATATTCAAGCGTGGTGAAAGAAGCCCTGGGGTGGAAATTCGAGGATGTATTGTCAAAAGTTCATGATGATCTGATGTTCAAAAAAGGTGATTTCGCAGGGCTTGGCGAATTACCCCTTTTGGCTTTTCTAACCAGGATATTGCCATTCGGTTTCAATAAAGAAATTTTTGCCCACAAAATGAAAAAAAGGATTAATTCCGGGTTGTTCTGTCCGATATTGACGAACATGGGTCCGATTGCAGCCAATACCTTGGAATTTGGAAGCGAATCACGTGTTTCAGGTGGTTTTTTAATTGCCCCCGCATCATTTAACAGTTTGATCATAGGGGTTAGCAGTTGTTGCAATTCAATGACTTTTGCAACGGCATATAACGAGTCAGTCTTCAGCAAAAGCGCAATAGAGAGCCTCTTGGACATATTTATGGGGGAGCTGCCTGTTTGAGACTGATAGTTAGATATTCTGAAGCTGATATCCTACATGGCTATGGGGATTATTTTTTCCCGTGTTTTTCAATGAAAGCCTCGATATCCGTGGAGCATATCAGTTCGACATTATCGAGTATCTTTTCAATGGGCCAATCCCACCACTTGATAGCCAAGAGAGCCTCGATTTCCTTTTCCGAAAATCTGTATTTGACTATTTTTGCCGGGTTACCGGCAACGACCGCATAAGCCGGAACGTCCTTTGTGACGAGAGAATTTGCTGCAACAACGGCTCCGTCACCTATAGTCACGCCTGACATAATGGTTGCGCCGTATCCTATCCAGACATCGTTGCCTATGGTTATCGGCCCTTTGGAGAACTGGAGGTTGTCGTACTTGCCCGGAAAATTAAAAAAAATTTTAAACGGAAAGGTGCTCACATAATCCATCCGGTGGTTTCCACCGGCAATGATCTTAACATCTTTGGCAATGGAACAGTATTTTCCTATGGTTATTCGAGCATTGTCTCCTGCGTAGCTGATCACTATCGGTTTGCTGTAGGAGTATTCTCCCATGCTCAGGGTGTAGCGTTTATGCCGCAGCCTCCACGAAATGATGTCTATATAGTATTTGAGGCGGTTTATTATTTTTGTTTTCCTGTCCATGCAGGATGCATTTATTACAGGTTACCGGTTTTTTCAAGTAAGATGGGATCATGCCTTGGATCAAAAAAATAGTTCTTAAACCTCTGCAAAAAATTTGTTAGAAACCATACCCTATGCCTTGATCAACACGGGGGGGTAAACCCGCCCGAATAATCTTTGTTTGATAATTCTGCAGTTATCCCGGAAAAAACAAAAAAATAGTTCATGATAAAAAAATATTCTCTCAGGCTTATCGGGCCCGCGATTTTTATCTCCATCCTTTACTGGTATATTGATATCGATAAGTTTAAGACCCTCATTATGCAGATGAAGTGGCCGTATCTCCTGCTCGGCCTTGCGATGGTGCCTTTATTGATATTGATAAGAAGCCTGCGGTGGCGGTCAATTTTAGCGAAGCTCGGGATCAACTATTCCCTATGGGAAACCTTCCAGGTTTATTTTGTTGAGATGGTGGCGATTGTGGTTGTATCTGCAATCGGCACCTTTGTAAAAGTTTTGTACCTTAAAAACGAGGGTTATGGCCTGCTCAAGCCCGCATTGTCCGTTGTGGCCGACAAGTATTACGATTACCTGCTTCCACTCTTTTTTGGATTGACAAGCGCTGGGCTGGTCGCTCTTGACATAGATCCCGATCTCGGCGTTGTTATCCTCTTTTGTATAATATTTACGATGTTTATTCCTGCCAGAAAAATGATCTGGATCTTTGAGGGCAGGATATTGCCCGGTAAAATAAGAAGGCTTTTTGCACAAAAGGGTTATAATCCAGGAATGCATATAGGGCAAATTTACGATACCCTTGATTTTACAAATTATGTGTTATCGGTAAGTGGGTTTGTCCTGTATTTCATGATGATTTACTGTTTGAACATCAGCATCGGTGTGGATCTGACCTTTGCCCAGGTGGTCTTGATAATGACCATTACATCCCTTGTGACCATGATTCCGGTCTCTTTTTTTGGAATAGGCACAAGGGATGTGGGATTGATAGCAATCTTCAAATGGTTCGGTTGCATGCCGGAACAGGCGGTTGTCCTTTCAATGACGTTGCTCCTGCTCCGTGTAGCCATTGTGCTTATCGGGTCAATTTTCTGGTTCATGAAACCGCCCCCGCTCACCAGGACCGGTGCGGTTGAAGACGCTTCGGGCATTTCGTGATCAATTTCTCCAGCCTGCCGGAACAGATGGGACTCGATCGCATCCAGCGGCATTATACTTGGCTTATGCTTGTGACAGGCCGGATTCGTTATTTTAGTTTCTGTAAAAAATTCAGGGCCTGGCTGAAATCGGGTTTCAGGTGAATCGCTTTTCTGATTTCTGCTTTTGCTCCGGTGGTATTACCTGTCCGGGCAAGTGCTATCCCGGCATAGTAATGGACATAAGGATTATCCGGCATTGATTTTGCCGCGTGCCGCAGGTGCTCGAGAGCTTTGCCGTAGTCGCCTTTTTGCAGATATATCATGGCCAGGTTGAACAAGGCATTGCCATAATCGGGTGAGCGGGAAAGAGCTTTCTTGTAATAATATTCAGCCTTGGCCTGGTTAAACCGGTTTGCATAGAATGCGCCTATCATGTTGAATATTTTTGCAACTGCTTCATCTGAAGTATTTGGTTGTTTATGGGCTAATCTGAAATATTTTTCGGCTTTGCTGATGTTTCCGGTGTTCCCGTAACAGATTCCCATGTTGCAATAAATTCCTGCGATGATGTCAGGGTCCAGTTCTTTTTTTCTCAACAATGATTTCCTGAAATAAACAAGGGCGCCTTTGTAATTTTTCAAATCGAGTTGAAGCAGTCCCATGTTAAGATTGGTCTTCGGGTCGGATGGGAAAAGTTCCAATGAACGCTTGTATAATTGTTGTGCTTTGATCAGGTTTCCCTTTGCCGCGTATGCTTCACCAAGGTTTGTGATGAGCCTGGGCAATGAAGGCGTTTTTTTCAGGTTATCCTCGTAAAGGGTAATGGGATCGCGCCATGTGGCATTTCTTTGACAGGACCAGTGAATAAATACGATTACCAGGAGACTGAATATAGCTATCAGTGGTACAGGCTTGCGCACCAGTAAAAATATTTCACCTGTCGTGGCAGCACAAAGGAGCATTATCGGCAAATACGTTCGATGCTCAAATATTATGGCAAGGCCGACAAAACTGGATTCCACGCTTAGGGCTATGAAAAACCAGAATATTGCGAATGCCCAGAGTCTGTGCTTGCGCCTGCTGTAAAAGGCAAAGAACAATAGCACCACAATCGCCAACAAGGAAATAATCGTTGTTGGTGGAGCAATCAGTGACTTTGAGATCGGATAATCATATTCAAGGGCAAGGCGTGAAGGGGCAGGAAACAGGAAAAGGCTGAGATAATATATCAGCACCCGCCATTCGGTCATAATACGCTGGATCATGGTAAACGGCTGATCCTGGTATAGTGAATTCAACCAGGATATGGGATCCGGCTTCATGAAGAGGAAGGCGGCTGTTAAACATAATGCGATCAGGCTTGCGCTCAAAATTAAAATGGTTTTGGGTCCCGGCAGCCTGCCATCCTGGAAAAAGATCCATTCACACAGCAGTATCATAGCCGGAAGCGTGATCGTATTTTCTTTTGAACCGAGAGCCAGAAACCCGGATATAACAGTAAGCCCTGCCCATAGGATGATATTGAGCTTGGAAACTTTGTGGTGTGATGTTTCAGCCACAGCTTTGGATTTCCTTAAATAGAAATAACAGTTGACAGACAAGAGATAGAACATGGCTCCCAGGCTGTTCATGCGCTGGACAAGGTAGGTTACGGATTGGATGTTTAAAGGGTGAACAATCCACACAAGAGCCGCAAAAAGCGATAGCAAAATAGGGTGATTCTTGTACGGCGGCAGCATTGTGAAAATTTGCAGGCAAAGCCAGAACAGCAACAGGCCGCATATGATATGAATGCATATGTTTGTCAAATGAAATGCTGGAAGGCTGTATCCACTGAAATAGTAGTTTAAAGCAAAAGACAAGTAGGAGACAGGTCTGTTCGGATTAGGGCATTTTTTCAGGTTCTTAAGGAATTCAAATGTAATGTTGTCTGCTTGTATATATTTGTTGTTTGTTATGTTTAAAAAGTCATCGAGGATGAATTCATTGTTCAAGGTATTGATGTATGTGATTATCCCGGCGCTTGTGAGTATTGCCAAGGAGATTAGTATGGAAAATACGGGTCGGTTCATCCCTGAAAAAAATTTTTTTTTGACAGAGCCAGGTTCAGGATCCATGGCTTTCATTGGATGAATCTCCTTTTTTGAGGAAATGTCATATCATTGGAGCACAAACTAAGAGGGTCAAATTGATTCCTTTGCCTAAAAACAGTTTTCTTACAGGATACTTTTGATATATACAGCTAACCATGATCATGGTTAATAACGCCTTGGCAAAACCGGTCAAAACCCGTTGAAGATGGACATTGACATGGGATCGCCCGTGTTACATAAGAAATAATGCTGCGGAATGAGAAAAAGAAGTTTTTTTCTGAAAACACATTTCATGGTTCCGTGGAAAATCCATAGGGGCAGGCTTTGTTCCCGCCCGGTTCACAAGAACATGCCTCGTATGTGTTGAAAATATTATAACGGTTACCATACATATTGAAGTTCGGATTATTTTTCCATGAAAATTTTGGTCAGTGTAATTGCTTACAATGAAGAGCAAAATCTTGAGGAGACTCTCCGGGATTTAATCAAATACCGGGATAGATATAATTATGACATAATCGTTGTGGATAACGGCTCCACTGACAATACATTGGACATCTGCCGCAGCATGAATATAGATTATGTCTCCCATTGTATCAATACAGGCGGTTCAATGGGAACTATAATGACGTATCTGATGTATGCGTACCGCAATCAGTATGATATAGTATGCCAATTTGATGGTGACGGCCAGCACCTGGCGGCGGAACTCGGCAAAATTATAGAACCTGTATGGAACGG
>CAYVIE010000175.1:0-6152 GCA_964451355.1 uncultured Desulfobacteraceae bacterium | reverse complement strand
ATTCTTTCCTCGGTGGTTTTTTCATGCACAGCCCAGGCATCACTGGATAACAATAAGGCAAAACAACAAAGGGTTAATCGCAACAGCAATTCAGTAAGATTTGTGAATATTTTGTTCATAGCCTGCACTCCTTTCTGTTTGAGCATTAATCGATGCAACACCACGCATTATTTTGGAAAGGGAAGGAAATATACCCATAAAACAGTTCCCAATTCAACTTCCTTGTCTTTTCTATCCTTCTTTAAAGTGTAATTATTCTTGCCGGGTCTGATCAAATTTACGTAGGGGCGGGGTTTATCCCCGCCCGTCTTGAAGATGGTATCACATATGCTACAGATCATATCTATCCGGTTTTCCAGGCTCCGTGCAGGAGCCGGAAAAAGGGCACCCGATGCACCCGGAGCATCCGCCATTTGTTTTGCCCGTGATCTTGCGGTAGAAGGATTTTGCTGCTGCAAAAAGGGCGCAGCCCACAATTACCGCAACAATGATATTTTCCATGAAGAACCTCAATGTATGCCGATTCCGGCAAGGGAGCCGGCCTGGTAGACTATGGTTGTCAGGATCCAGGCGAGCAGGGTCAGGCCGGTGAACTGCGCCACGGCCCAGCCCCATGAACCGCTTTCGCTTTTCATGACCGCAAAGGTGGCCATGCAGGGAGCCACGATCAGCATGAAAAGCAGGATACAAAACCCGGTCAGGGGGGTATACCTTTTGCTCAGCCTGGTTCGCAGCGATTCTGCATCATCGTCTGTTTCTCCGGCTTTGAAAACGATTCCCAGCTGTGACACAAAGACCTCTTTTGCTGCAATGGCTCCTATGACAGGAGTTACAAGCCGCCGGTCAAACCCCATGGGTTTGAACACCGGTTCAAGAACACGGCCTATCCGGCCGGCAATGCTGTATTCCAGTTTTGCTTCGGTCTGTTCACGGGCAACGGCCGCAATCTGGCGAGCTTTTGATTCATCCGTCATGCTGCTTGCTTTTATTGTATTTATCCGGTTTTCAAAATCTGCCCTTACTTTTCCCGGCAGTTGAGGAAAAGCAGCAGCGGCCCAAAGGAGAACGGAAATACCAAGTATTACTGTCCCGGCTTTTTTGAGAAAAAGCCATCCCCGTTCCCACATGTGGATCAGAACTCCCTTGATCGTTGGCATCCTGTAGGGGGGTAGCTCCATGACAAAGGGGACTGCTTCGCCCCTGAAGACCGATACCTTGAGCAGTTTTGCGAGGATAACGGCAAGGAAAAGGCCGGTCATGTAAATTATCCAGAGGATGCGGCCCTGCCACGCCGGAGGGAAAAAAGCCGGGATGATGAGCACGTATATGGGAAGCCGTGCCCCGCAGCTTACAAGCGGCAGCACGAGCATGGTTGTCAGCCTGTCTGTGCGGTTTTCCAGTGTTCGTGTCGCCATGATCGCAGGAACCGTGCAGCCCAGTCCCACCAGCATAGGGATGAAACTCTTGCCGTGAAGCCCGATCTTGTGCATGAGCCTGTCCATTATGAAGGCTGCCCTGGCCATATAACCTGAATCTTCAAGTATTGCTATGGCCAGGAAAAGGATGAGTATGTTTGGAAGAAAGATCACCACCCCGCCGACACCGGGTATGATCCCGTCTGTTATGAGGGATTTGAGCAGGCTTTCAGGACCTGCGGGCCACCAAGCCTCCACCAGGCCTGAAAGCCATGAAAACAAGGCATCTATCCAGTTCATGGGGATTTCACCCAGAGAAAAGGTAAGTTGGAATACGAGGTACATGAGCCCCAAAAAGAGTGGAATACCCATGACCCGGTTTGTCAGCACCGCGTCTATCCTGTCTGAGTACGTGCGGCGAAGTTCAATGGTGGATCGCACAGCTTCCCTGCACGCACCCGATATGAATCCATATCTTCGCCCTGCAAGGGCTGTTTCCGGGTGCTCTCCGGTTATTTTTTCGATCCTGGACGCGCTTTTTTCAACTTCGTTTTTCAGATTAAAGGAATCAACTTTTGTCCATACATCCTGGTCGTTTTCAAGGAGTTTGACAGCAAGCCAGCGGAGAGGATATTTGCCAGAGAGTTTACTCTCTTTTTTGAGCAATGATTCAATTTTGCCGATTTCGTCCTCGATCTCCTTGCCATAGTCGATGGCTATGCCCTGGTTTCCTTTTTTTGATTCCACCACCTGTATTATTGTGTCAAGGAGTTCTGTCATCCCTTTTTGCTTGTTCCCTACTGTTTGCACGATGGGCGTCCCGAGCAGGGAAGATAGCAGCTCGATATCGAACTCGAAGCCGCGCGCTTTTGCCGTATCGCTCATGTTGAACGCAAGCACCAGGGGAACCCCCAACTCAAGCAGCAGGACCGCGAGATAGAGGTTTCTTTCAAGATTTGAGGCGTCTATGATGTCTACGACTACATCCGGCTTTTCCTCTATGATGAAATTTCGCGCCACTACCTCTTCTGCCGAGTAGGCGGTCAGGCTGTATGTACCTGGCAGGTCCACGACCTTGATTTCCACTCCGTTATGCCGGCAGAATCCTTCTTTCCGTTCTACCGTGACACCGGGGTAGTTTCCCACGTGCTGCCGCGAACCCGTAAGGTTGTTGAATATCGTGGTTTTGCCTGAGTTAGGGTTCCCGGCAAGAGCAACAACAATTTCTTTTTTCATCTCTCTTTATTCCTTGTTTTTTTGCTTAAATAATTTTACGAGGATATACGAAAAAAATTAGGCAAGCCTAACTAAGGGTTCAAAAAAAATCAGCCGGTCCTGATCCTTGCCGCTATTCCCCGGCCGAGCATTATGCGGTTTCCCATGACCGATATTATGACAGGTCCGCGCCTGGAATTGCTGATCATATCGATTTCAATCCCGGGCACCATTCCCATTGCTGCGAGCTTTGCCCGGAGCCCGCAGCCGGCCTTCACTCCGAGGAACCGTACCTTCCGGCCGGTTTCCACGAATGCCAGCGGCATGACCTTATGGTTTTGCGTGAAATTTCTCTTTTTATACATGAAACACCTCCAGAACCGGGATGAAAAACGGTTATGTTCTCATGCCCGGGGTGATTTTCGCCGATCTTGGAAATTTTATAAGAGCTCGACTTCGATCCCCTCTGCTTCGGATTTCCTCAGTGACAGATGGTATCCCTTGACCTTGATATCAACGGGATCTCCCATGGGCGCCAGCCGTTCGACTTCAATGACCGCTCCCGGGGTTATCCCCATTTCCACGAGACGCTTGTTTGTATCGCCACGGGCAGTGATCCTTAAGATCCTTGCCCGCTGGCCCGGGTCCAATTCCCCGAGTTTGATGGTTTGCATGTTTTTGCCTCCTGTTTTTGCTTTTTTTCTTTTCAGGTCCTCCAGGATAAAGGAGATGCATTTCTCGCAGTTTTCCAGGTTATCGGCATGTTCGCATTGATATCCGAGACCTGCTATCCATCTTGATCCTCCCCTTGGACATGTTTCTAAAAATTCTGCAAACTGTATCAGTCTTTCAAGAACATGCTTGGAGATCACGTGCTCCATCCTGCATGCAGCCTCGTCAGCCTCTGCATAGTCCACTGAAAGAAACTTCACAAAAAAATCCCGCAGTACTTCGTGCCTGCGGACAATCTCTTTTGCCACTCTTTTTCCTGCCGGAGTGAGCGTGATCAGGTCATAGGGCGCATAGTTTATGAGCCCTTTTTCGGCCAGGGAGCGCAATGCGCCTGTGACAGACGATCCTGCTACCTTGAGCCTCCTTGAAATATCCTTCGCCCTTGCCGCCTGTTTTTCAGCGATAATATGAAAGATCGCTTCCAGGTAGTCTTCCAGGCTTTCACTTAACATTATGTTTACACTCATTTTCCCCTCCCGTCTTGTTGTTGTGATATTAAACTAAAAAAATTAGGTTATCCTAAAAAAATTGTCAATAAAATTTTTTTCAAAAAAATCGATTCTGCTTCTTGCTCATGAGCTGGCGCATCGATCAGAATTCTGATTCGATGCGCAAACACCCAAGACACTTATTGCAGCTCAACATACATGCCTGGTATGTTTACCCTATATCCACCGGCCCACTATAAGGCTCAAACATCAAAACCATCGACATGAAATCACAGGCTTATGACTTCTGATCAGGTATTGTTCCTGGCCGCATGCCGCATGCTGTCTAAGGGGCTTTGGGCTTTTGTCTTGAGTTCGCGTACAACATGTGTATAGATCATCGTGGTTTCAAGACTCTTGTGTCCCAGTAATTCCTGGATTTCGCGAATATCAGTACCATTCATCAACAAATGTGTTGCAAAGCTATGGCGGAGCGTATGCGCGGTTGCATGTTTGGCAAGATTGGCACGGCGTGCTGCTCTGCGTATGGCTCCTTGAAGTGTTTTAGCATAAACATGATAACGGCGTATCTTTCCGTCTGACGGGTCAACAGCGATCTTATCAGCAGGAAAAACGTATTGCCACCCCCATTCCTTACCTGCTCCAGGGTACTTTTTAGCCAATGCCGCCGGTAGGGGGGCTTCTCCGTATCCTCTGGCCAGATCCTCCTTGTGCCATTTGCTCACCTTTTCCAGATGGTTGTGGAGTTGATCATGCAATGATTCCGGAAGCAATGTTGTTCTGTCTTTTTCACCCTTGCCGCTGTGTATTATTATCAGTCCAGAATCAAAGTCGATATCCTTTACACGCAGATTAATCAATTCCATAAGTCGCATACCACTGCCATACAATAATTTAACCATCAAGCTGTATTCGGGATCCACCGCTCCCAGTAATGCATCAACTTCCTTGACAGATAACACTACTGGTAATTTTCTGCCTCGCCTGGCCCGCACGGTTTGGGATATCTCTTCCAGTTCCCGATGTAAAACTTCTCTGAATAAAAACAACAGCGCACTAAACGCTTGGTTTTGAGTCGAAGCGCTTACATTTTCGGCTACGGCAAGATGAGTAAGAAAGTTTTTCACATCCAAAGGAGCAGGCGCTCCTGTCAGGCCGCTTTTTTCTCGATACAAGAAGAATCGCTGTACCCAGTTAAGATAGGTTTTTTCAGTGCTTTTTGCATAATGCCGCAGTCGTAAAATTTCTTTCATTCGTTTAAGCAAATTATTATTTTTCTCATCTGATGGTTTGTCATAATCCATCAATTTTGTTTCATCTGTGGAGGCTCGATACTGGTAACGATAAATACGTATAGCGTCTCCTGCCTGCCGTATTTGCCATGGCATGATATCTTTTCGTTTAGCTATTTGGGTTAAAAACAGATCCAAGGTTTGCTCAAATGTATAGCCTCTGTGCTGCATGGCAAATAGTAAAAATTCTTTCACCCAGCGAACCAGATATGGCTGGTGTTTGGGCTGCGCCAGGTTCATCTTATTTAAAAAATTTCCAAAACCATCCAGCATAGGTTTTAGTTTCTTTTCAATTTCATCCATATTTTACTCCCTGATTATATACAATCTCCATATACACGTATATTCTGTGTTATGTTAATCAGAAAAAATCTTATTCATCAATATTTTTTTGTAATTTATGCATTGACAACAGTAGGTTAGGAAAGTTACCATGCAATTTATATGGAAAAATCCATGTTAGTATTACATGGAGTAGGTTTAAAAAAGGAGATTTTGTGTAGAATAATAAGTTCGCCACGACCGCAGGCGGTCGTGGCGAACGGGGCTCGCGGCCATTACCGCGTGTCCGCCCGCCTGCGGCGGTCGAACACGCGGCTGGAGGTGACGGGCCTTCGGCAAGCAAGCTTGCCTTCGGCCACGCACCTCAGCCGCGAGCCCCGTTATATGCAACAATAAAATGGAGAACTGGTCATGGGAAATGAAGTTTTAGATTTTGCAAACCAGATAGGTGCTACTGATTTAAAAACTGTTTTCGATTATTCAGAATTTCATGGATTGTTCAAACGGCGCAACTATTTCCTTATAGACAAAAATAAATTTCTAATCATTAAAATAAGTCGTAGCAATCGACCATTTTGGGGATTTGGTAAAAAGTTTTTTGATCTTTTCAATACATTAACAGAAAAAAGCGGCAATTATTTTTTCGTTGCACTAGTGTCAGAAAAATCTGGTTGGGTTCTTTCTAAAAGAGAAATTTTAAATCAAATATCTGACAGGAGTTTCAGGGATAGACTATCTTGTCATGAATAACCTATTGAAATAAAAGT
>CAYVIE010000174.1:0-6179 GCA_964451355.1 uncultured Desulfobacteraceae bacterium | reverse complement strand
GGCCTTCGGCAAGCAAGCTTGCCTTCGGCCACGCACCTCAGCCGCGAGCCCCGTTCGCTTCTTGTGAAACACTCAAAGCACAAAGCACTTATACATTAGGTGACTACTTTATGATAAGAAAGCGGGTTGATGAACAATTCAAACAAAATAACTATCAGAAAAGAATTATTTAAAAGTAGTATAGTTCTTTCATGTGCAATAATAATCATATTCAGTATTTTCTTGTCGAGTATTCTTTACTACTCTGGGATATCTAATGCCAATGCTGTTATCAGACAAAAAAATCAAGCTGTTAATTTTTTTATAGATGGTTATTTTACCAAAATTTGCAATACTGTTCAATTTTTGGCAACTAACAAAAAAATCCAAAATGCCCCTTCTCTTGGTTCAGACACTCATCAAGATATATTAAAATTATATAAATCTCTCGAAAAAGCTGATCCGGATATAATTTATATTTATTCAGGCTACAAAGATGGTTCTTTGTTGATAAATGAGTATATCCCTCCAGAGGGCTTTAATTCAGTTGTTCGCCCCTGGTATCAAGCGGCAATAAAAGCAGCACCGAACATTTCAGATGGAGTGCCATATCAAGATATAAAAGATAAAGAGTGGTTAGTTTCTATCAGCAAGGTGCTGATAGACGATGAAAATAAAATCAGTGGAGTTGTAGCGATTGATTGCTCTATTGATAAAATATTAAATTTATTAAAAAAACCAGGAAAAAAATATAAATCATTTTATAGTTATGCAGTAAAACCAGATGGAGAAATATTGATCCATCATGAAAAATCATTTTTGAAAAAAAATATATCAGATATAATCAATTCTCCTGTAAAGTTTGATAAAAAAATTGGGAAGTTTAGCTACAAGCTGAATAACGTAGATAAACTCGCTTATTACAGTCGGATTGATAAAATCGGGTGGATTGTTGTAACAGAAGTGGAGAAAAGAGAAATTGTTAAGCCGATTATCCTGCAAATATTAATCAGTATTTTGATAATCGGACTTATAGCTGTTTTAATTGCCTGGGTTTTAAGCGCCTCATTGAGCAAACGATTTGTTGTACCGCTAATTAAGCTTAAAAAAAGGGTCAATGCTATTATTGCGGGTGCTTGTGAGCGTGGTTCTGTCTATGAATACCCAAATAATGAGATTGGTACTATAGCCACAGATATTGAACAGCTTGCAGAGAATGAATTGTACGATAGAAATATAGAATTGCAAAATATAAACAAAAAGCTTGAATTACTTTCTACTACGGATCAACTCACAAAATTATTAAACCGCCATAAAATAAATAGTGAATTAAAAAAAGAATGGGAACGGGCAGCACGATACGGAAATAAATTTTCAATAATTATATTTGATATAGATTGGTTTAAAAAAATCAATGACACCTATGGGCATCAAGCCGGAGATTCTGTACTTTATGAAATAGCCGTGTTAACGAAAAAAACTCTTCGTTCAACAGATATTATTGGCAGATGGGGAGGAGAGGAATTTTTAGTATTGTCTCCTGGAACTGATTTGAATGGAGCTGTGACATTGGCCCGCAAACTTTGCTCTGCTATTGAAAATCATCGTTTTACAGTAAGTACGACCGTAACAATAAGTGCAGGATTGTGTGAATTTGATGGACAAGAAAATATAGAAGACATGATTAAGAATGCAGATGAAAAACTGTATGAAGCCAAACGACAAGGAAGAAACACTGTTGTGGGTTAAAGCATAACAGGATATTTTTCAAAACTGAAAGCGAACAAATCGCTTGAGATGGACTGCGCAAAGCCGTGCCGTTTTTGAAAGGCAGTATTTGAGCGGTAGTTTTTATCTTTATCACATAGTTTTTCGGTTATCATTGCCCAGCCACTCAGCTTTACGTTCGCCACGACCGCAGGCGGTCGTGGCGAACGGGGCTCAGAAAACATTCAACTGTTGAAAGTAGAATAATTATGGCTAAGTGTACAATATGAAAATCGAAGAAAGGGAAACGTAAATGCAAGGCGGATGATACCTTTATTTGCAGTTTATGTTGTGGCCAATCCCGTAATCAGGATAAATGTACTGGCTGTTCTTTTTATAAAGATCCAGCTTTGCACAGGAATTATCGAAAAGTGCCCTTTTATAATATTTCTCAAATGTCGGATTCAATTGAACTAGAGGACATTAGTAATGTCATTGAATCAACATTGTGCAACATAGCGCTCGAGAACAGAGAGTGGTTTCAAGATAATGATGCTATAAAATTGATAGAATTATTTTTTGATAAATATCATTTCAAAGATGACGAATTGCAATTTATAGACACCGTGCAGAAAAATAATTTTTACAAAATCATAGAAGTTTGTCAGCAAGAGTTAGCATCGACACCGCAAGAGAAGCTTGTAAAAGTTATGGCGGCAGTTTACAGATCCATCCAGAGGAGGACGAATGGTCATCGAAAATATTTACAATTTGTACAGCAGTATGTTGGTGTAAGAGTAGAGCCAGGTGTCAGAGTAATAACAGGCCAATAAATGGGGGGATCAATGAATGAATATGAACAATTTGAAGCTGAATGTGAAAAACTCAGAGAAGAAAATCATAGTTTCATTATAGGCTTCACCCGTTATTTGCAAAACAAAAAATTATCAAAGAAAACAATCGATAAGCATGTAGCGAATATTGATTTCTATATCAATGAATATCTACTTTACGAAAGTCCAAAGAAAGCCTCAGATGGAGTAAACCAAGTAAATTATTTTCTTGGCTACTGGTTTATTAGAAAAGCAATGTGGGCATCCCCAACCTCGATAAAAGAATACATGACCAGTTTAAAGCATTTCTATTCCTACATGAATACAATTGGCCAAGTGAACGATGAAGAATTATCTGAGCTGAAAAGTGAAATCAAAGATAACAAGGATGAATGGATAGAGACTGTTAAAAAATATGATGACCCAGATATAGACATAGAAGATGTATGGGGCTGAAAATACAGAATTAACGGCAAAGCCGAACAAGACGCTTCAGTTGACCGCTGTTCCGCTGGCGCTTCACAGCGGCAGCGGAGCTTTAGGCAAGCAAGCTTGCCTTCGCCGCCGTTTATAAACCTGTCGATTATGTTTTTATTTGTTTACCGCAAATTTAATCAATACGCCGGGGTCATCCAAATTATAAAGAGATGAAATCTTGGAGGGCATTTAAGTTGTATTTAACCTTTTTGGGTCGTAAACGGCCTTTTTCGCTGGTATCGATAATGCAAATATACATGGTTCTGGCATACATACCAATCCCGCAATTAGGCAATATGTTGTTAAGTGTAAAGTCCCATTGAATCTCTGCTTTTTAAGGTACTGAATATACAATAAGGTAACACAGCTGATTTTTGACGATTCCAAATCCGCTTTTTCAAATAAAAAACGCCGGGCAGATCCTTTTATTCAGTCAACCTGCCCGGCGTCTTTTGCTTTGCTAAGATACGATTACTTGATTTCGATCTTCTTGGCCTTGGCTGCTTCCGGCTTGGGGATCCGGATCTCCAGCACACCGTCTTTGTAGTTGGCCTCAATCTTTTCGGGATCAATGGCCTCGGGCAACGTGAAAGATCTCTGGAACCTTCCGTAGAAACGCTCCCTGCGGTAGTAATCCTCTTCCTTCACTTCTTCGTCATGCTTCCTCTCACCGCTCAAGGTGAGAATGTTGTCCTTCACGTCGATAGATATATCTTCCTTGCTTACGCCGGGAAGCTCGGCCTTCACTACTATGACGTCATCCTTTTCATAGGTGTCCACAACAGGACGCCACTCGAAAATTCCTATATCCTCCTTGCCCTCGGCCATCGGCAGCATCTCGTCAAACAGCCGGTTGATCCGGTCCTGCAAGGTCGGAAGCGTGGCCCATGGATTCCAGCGAACCAGTGCCATAACCATCACCTCCTTTTCCTGCAGTTTTTATTTTGCCCGGTTTGTTTTGGGCTGTCATTTCCGCCCTGTTTCCGACTGTAAAATAATCATCTTGCACCATGTGTCAAGAGGGGCTCAGCCGCGGGATTTAACATCCTTCCAGTACAGTTCTTCTATCTCTCTTTTTATTATTTTTCCGTCGATGTGCCTTGGCAGCTTTTCAAAGAAATCAACCTTCTTTGGAACCTTGAAGCCTTTCAAACCCTTTTCCCTGCAAAAATCCAGGACTTCCTGTTCAGTCAGGGACTCTCCTTTCTTAACCTGAACGCATGCCACCGCCATCTCACCGAGATCAGGATGAGGCGCCCTTATAACAGCGGCATCCTCTATCATGGGGTGCATGAAAAGGACCCTCTCGATTTCAATGGGAAAGATATTCACTCCGCCCGAGATTATCATCTCTTTCACCCGGCTTGTCAGGTAGAGAAAGCCGTCTTCATCGAGCTTACCTATAAGTCCGTCATCATACCACTCTTTCCCGTCTATGATCCTCATGCTCTCCTTGAGCTTCCTTTCTGTACCAGGATACCGCAGCGAGATGGTTCCAACCGACCGGCAATGTATCAAGCCCTCTTCCCCGGGCCGGCACGGGCGGCCTTCCGGCTCGTTGTAGACCAGTATGTCACCGCACCTCGCCTTTCCAACGCTCTCGATCCTTTTTTCCTTTTCCATGTAATCTTCAGGGATAAGCAGGGTGATCAGGGCGGATTCAGAGCTTCCATAGTATTCATGGAAGACCGGACGCCTGGCTCCCTGATCCATAAAAAGCTTGTTTATATCCCTTTTCACCTCGGGCGGACAGGGGGCGGCCGCGCAGATCAGGGAATGCATGGAGGAAAGATCGTATTTTTTCTTGACCTCATCAGGCAGGGAGAGGATCCTCTGGAGAATTGTGGGGACAACGAACGACCAGGAGATTCGTTCCCTTTCCACCATTCGAAGATAGTCTTCCGGATCGAACCTGCGCATGAAAACCGCGGTTGCTCCGAGCAAAACGCACGGGGCATATCCAGCAGCTGTGCCGGCATGATACATAGGGGTGGGAATGAGAGCACGGATGTTCTTGCCGACAGGATCGCGGATTTCCGCACCTCCGCAATAATAGAGGTAGGAAAACTGCCTTACCATGTATTTCACATATTCCTCCATGGACGCCCTTGGCGCCTCGGCAACGTCAGACAAGAGATAGCTCAGGCCGTCGTAAAGATTCGAGCTCTTGGGCGTGCCGGTTGTGCCGCCGGTATAGGGATTCATGGCGAAAATAAAACTGGTTTCAGGTATCCGTTCCGGGGTCTTTTCAAGCAGGCCGTCATATGAGAGGACCCCTGCAGGGGGACTCTTATCCCCGACAACGATGAAATGCTCAACACCAGACAGCTCACTTTTATGTCCGGCTATCTCGTCTGTGAAATCACTGTCAAAAACCACGACCTTCGGCTTTCTCAGGCTGATTATCTCTCTTATCTCCTTGCCGGAAAGATGCCAGTTGACCGCGGGCATGGGTGTACCGATAAGACTTGCGGCATAGAAGAGTTCCATGTACTCGGCGCTGTTATAGAGAATACAGGCCATCCTGTCTTTGGGTTTCAAGCCGAGATCCTGCAGGGCGCAGGCGATACGGAGCACCCTGCTTCTCATCTGCGCGAAGGTAAACCTGCGGTCATGATCCACAATAGCTTCGCGGTCCCCAAGGAGTTCCCATACGTTGACAAAAAAGAGGGCTGCCTCCCTACCGAGGGTAAACTTCTTCAAATCGTTCAAATTCTCCTTGAAACCTACGATACGGGCGGTCCTGAAAATCGCACGGACGAGCTTTCCCAGGCCAAGCTGACGGCGGATTGCCCTGTTCAAGCCCTTGTTTTCCTCCATACTGTGTACAGCGGCAAGCGCCTTCAAGGCCACACGTAGACTCTTCTCCCCCTGCATAGCTTCCTCCTTGTCTTCTCGTGTTGGAATATAAGTCAGGAAAAACAACCGCAAAGTGGTAACTTTACTACAATCTGTTCCATATTGCTAACATTTCACGTAATCATTGGCAAGCATAGGAGGATAAATGTGTTGTTAGTACATGAAATGTCCGATTGCGATAGCAAATTGTTAATGGTCACTTTAAAATGAGCCAAAAATGGTCTTGCAAATGGGGTCCACCACATCTAAGGATCCCGAATCTGCGTTTGTCGGTTGCAATGGAATAGATTTAAATCAGATATTTTGTATCGAGGCTGAACGTGT
>CAYVIE010000173.1:0-6200 GCA_964451355.1 uncultured Desulfobacteraceae bacterium | reverse complement strand
CCGCTTTCCGGCGAAGCGCAACGCAGCAGACGGACTTTTTACGGAGCCGTCATTGATTATGATATAGTAAACTTTCTCATGATTGGCGGCAATCACCCCCGGGCATGAAAACAGGGCTGTCTATCTTTCCGGCCTTGGAGGAGTTTTCACGGTAAATGGGAGGAGATAAAGGAAAAACCATGGAGACCGAAGTCAGAGCATACAAAAAAATCATGGCACTGATCGTGATTTATTGCTGCTTTTTTATTATTCTTCTTTTGTGTTACAAAAATGCCCTACACGGTCCCTTTTTTTTTGATAGCGTCTCTGACATCAAGGAAAATCAGGCTCTTCACATCAATTCATTATCAGAACTCCCAAAAATTAAATACAGTTACAATACGAGACCCGCAGCGGACGTAACATTTGCTTTGAATTACCTTGCAGGCGGGCTTGACACAATGGTTTACCGGGTTACAAACATAGGAATTCATGCATTAAACGGGCTACTGATTTTTTTGTTGTTTATCCACTTCCTGGATATTTCTTCATCTAGTCGTATAGAGGATCAGAACAAGAAATATTTTACTGCTCTAGCAGCCTCCCTGGTTTGGCTTCTGCACCCACTGCACATCCAGTCAGTAACTTATATAGTGCAAAGGGAAACCAGTATGTCCGCGATGTTTTGCCTTATTGCTCTATTATGCTACATAACTGGCAGAGGCTACATACAGAAGAAAAACAATTCTCATAGATCAATAATAGTTCCGACCATATCTTTTTCAGCAGCCGCTCTCTTCTGGATCATTGCCGTTTTAAGCAAACAAAACGCTGTAATACTTCCACTTCTTGTTTTTGGTTATGAAATCTTATTCCACGCCGATAAAAGAAATTATGACACCAAGGCATTAGTATTTTTCTCTATTTTCTCACTTTTGGTTATTTTTTTATTTGTAATTTATTTTCTGGGAGATAATCCAATTGCCAAAATTCAAGGATGGTATGAAGACAAACCCTTTACTCTTTCCCAAAGGCTACTTTCAGAAGCCAGGGTAGTGATATATTATTTTTCGCTTCTTATTTACCCCAATCCATCAAGGCTGAATCTCGACTATGATTATCCTGTTTCCACAGGTTTGATTTCTCCTCCCACAACACTGATATGCATAACTGCAATAGCATTCATGGCAGGCTTTATCCTTGTATTGAAAAACAAAAAGCATCTGGTTGTATTTGCATGTTTCTGGTATCTGGCCGGCCTTCTTGTTGAATCGACGATCCTACCCCTTGCTCTTGCCTTCGAACACCGCACATATCTGCCGACAATCTTTTTCTTTCTCCCGCCTGTTGCGTGGATTTCAAAAAAAATCAAAAATATGAAAGTTCAGGTCTTGCTTATTTCATTCATTTGCCTGATTCTAGCCACCTGGACACATGCAAGAAACCAGATCTGGAAAAGCGATCTTTCCCTATGGTCAGATACTGCACAAAAATCACCAAATAAGGCAAGACCGCATGTCGAGGTTGGAAACGCCCTCAAGAAACGCGGGGACCTGAACGGAGCCCTAGCCGAATATAAAAGGGGGGTAGAACTGGACCCTGACTTTGACAGGGCACATTATAATCTTGCCAATGCTCTTTCTGCCGCAGGCAGATTAAAGGAGGCTGAATTTCATTACCTGCAAGCCCTCAGAATAGATCCTGGCTATGCAAAGGCTCATAACAACCTTGGTTTGCTGCTGGCCAAAACCGGTAGAATCGACGAGGCAATAGCCCATTATCTGGCCGCTGTAAAAAGCGCGCCACGTCATGCTAACGCATACAACAACCTGGGGCTTGCATATGCCAAAAAAAGGGATTTGGATAAGGCCATAAGTTACTACCAAAAAGCTATCAAAATAAACCCGTATCGCCCCGAATATCACAACAACCTCGCCATAGCCTTCAGGAGAAAAGGTAAACCGGAACTTGCAAAACATGAATTCCTCGAAGCCATCAGGCTGAAGCCGGGATACTACAAGGCCTATAACAATCTGGGAAGCCTTTATCTGAGCAGCGGGAGGATTGATGAAGCGATAAAATACTTCAAGTCGGCAATAAGCATCAACCCAGCCTACGCAAAAGCATACAATAACCTCGGAATCGCTTTGAAAAGAAAAGGAGACCTGAAGGGCGCAAAAACCGCTTTCAAAAGAGCGCTTAAAATAAATCCAAATTACAAGTCAGCCAGAAGAAATCTGCAACGATTAACCAAAAAACAAATTATCCCGTAAGTCATTCTAATCCGCCACACAAGGCAAGCAAGACATAACCCTATGATGATATCCCTGCCGACCTTGTTTTGCTACTGCCTTGCTTTATGTGACGCTTCAACACTTTTAAAAGCTCTATCTTGCGTATAGGCTTTGTGACGTAATCATCCATACCAGCCTGAATACATTCATCCTTATGCTCCTGCATGGCATGCGCGGTCATCGCCACTATCGGGATAGTGCAACCCATTTCCCTTAATTTCTCAAGAGCTGCGAAACCATCCATTTCAGGCATCTGTATATCCAGAAAGACAAGGTCGAAGCCATAAGGATCGTTCTTGTAAGCCTCTACAGCTACCCTGCCATTCTCGGCCAGCACAACCTCACATCCGAGCTTCTCAAGCATAATTCTTACAAGCTTCTGATTTACAGGGTTGTCTTCTGCCACCAGTATACGGGCAGAAATCTTTTCATAGGAATCAGCCGACCGTGCAGTACGATCAACAGTCGGCGCCGGTTTTTCATGCCTGTCAGAAGCAAAAATCTCACCAAGAATATGAAATAATTTTTCCCGGCGTACCGGTTTGATTATGGCCTGATTAAAACCAACCTGGGAAAAAAGATCCGGATCTTTCTCCCCAAGGTAAGAAGCGGCTATCAATGGTAATTGTGAAATCCTTGAATCCGAAGCCGCCCTTATGGCCCTGGCGACATCATATCCACTCATGCCTGGCATATGTATATCTATTATACAGCAATCGAATGGATTTCCTGCAACAATAGCGCGCTCCAAGGTCTGTAAAACCTCCATCCCGTTTCGCAGATCTGAAACTCGCATCCCGGCGGACTTGAGAGCGTTTGCAAGCATATCAAGATTCGCCTGGTTATCGTCAACAATGAGAACAAGCTTCCCAGCCAGAACAGCAGTAGCCTCCTGCCAGGAGACAGCCTTAGCAGAACGCTCCAGCCATGCTGTAAAATGAAATGTGCTGCCCATTCCCACTTCGCTCTCAGCCCACACATCACCGCCCATCATACGGGCAAGCTTCCTTGAAATAGAGAGCCCAAGCCCTGTACCGCCGTATTTTCTAGTTGTGGAGCCATCTGCCTGGCGGAACGGATCAAATATTGTGGAAAGCTTCTCTTCAGGTATTCCTATGCCTGTATCGGTTACCTTGACATGGATAAGCAGTTTACCGTCTTTTTCCTCATCAACACCAATATGGAGACCTATTTCGCCAGATTCAGTGAATTTGGGAGCATTACCAAGAAGATTTGTCAGCACCTGCTGGAATCTTACAGGATCCCCTTTCAGATATGGGGGCACATGTTCGTCAAAACTGCATACCAGTTCTATAGGCTTATCACCGATCTTGGGCCTGATCCACTCGCACACATCATAGGCCAGAAGTTCGGGTGAAAAATCTATTGATTCGAGTTCAAGTTCTCCGGCCTCGATCTTGGAAAAATCAAGGATATCATTGATCAGGGTCAGCAATGCCTCCCCGCTGTTTCTGATGGTCTGAGCATAGTCAAGCTGGCTTTCACTAAGGGAAGTATCGATAAGCATATCAGTAAAGCCAATCACAGCATTGAGAGGAGTCCTTACCTCGTGGCTGACATTAGCAAGGAATTGGCTTTTTGCGCGGTTCGCCTCCTCCGCCGCCTTAGCCATCTCCCTTGCCTTGCGAATAGCTTCACGAAGCTCCCTGTTAGCCCTGACAAGATCAGATGTGCGTTCCTTTACGATTTCATCCAGATGATCCCTATGCCTTGCCAGCTCGAGAGCGGTTTGCTTGTGTTTTTCAATCTCCCTTTTCAATTCTTCGTTCTTTTGCTTTAACTCTGCCGCAAGCCGCTCGTTTTTTTCAAACACCCATGAAAATCTGCGCAGGAGTTTTTTCTCAAGCCCCCTGTCCTTCCTGGCAGCCTCCACCTCTTTCTCCAAAGCTGCGATACGGTCAAACATCTGATTTACAAGGTTAAACCATGGCCGCCATTCAACCGGTAGCCTCGCGAATGCAGATCTGTCTACCGGAAAATTGCGGTATCGGGCTATCATATAGCCTGTCAATTCCTTGACCGGATTGATGAAACGACCAAATATCAAAAGGATTGTAGATATGAACAGGAGGCAAAGAACCCCGTAAAAAACCACTGGGATAAAACCAGGCCCTGACAAAATCCTGGCCCAGAATGAAGGCGCTTTGAACATGAACAAAATGCGCTTGCCGCCATCCGGTATCTTAGTCTGAAAAAGCCACCACCCATCAATCTCCACAAGCTTGTCCCCGGGGATAAGGATATACTTCTGCCTGGAGGCTAAAATAGTTTTTTTTATATTGTCAAAGAGTTCAGCTCCACCCGCCAGTGGTCTTCCTGATATCATATGGGCAAAGCCCCCTGAAAATAAAAAGACACCTCCAGCAAGGCCGGGGTCGGGGTATGGAATCGGCTGCTTTTCCAGGTTAACTGATTGATTCTGGGGAGTTACAACAGGAAATATCTCTTCTGCCCTGGTGGCATAAAGCTGCAATTCTTTTTCAAGTTTTGCTTTATAAAATTTATCATTGGAATTAAGGAGTAAGAGGGTTGTAGCCCCGAATATCCCGATTATCAAGGTAAGTTGCAGCCATAAAAGGTATTCATAACGCCGTTGGAAACTGGGGAGTCGCGGAACTGAAGCTCGGGAAGGTATCCTTTGGGCTTGGCTCATGGTGATATCCTAAAGAAAGTCGCAGACAATCGTCTCCGACGTCATTTCAGTTGTACCTGACAAAACTGCCCGGTGATAGATGATTATTTTTTTGCATTATCAACGCCTGAATCTTCTATATACTGGAACTGCATCTGGCAGGAACCCACTTCAATGACATCAAATTCGTTAAGCACGCTCTTTTTTTTCAATGGAGCATAGTTCAATTTAACCCTGCCTGCAATAGGGTGAATTACGTAAGCATCATTTTCTTTTACTACCCTGGCTGCCTGCTTGGGCGCAAACCAGCCTTTTAATTTTATTTTACAAGAAGAATCTCTACCTATCATTACACCGTCACCATCGATGACCACCGGGTCTTTTATCCCGTCTAAAAACGTCAAGACACCTTTAACCTTTCTTATCTGTCGCTCTGGTTCCTGAACCGCGATCCTTGCCATGCTCTTTGCAATTTTCGCCCTGTGATCAGGGGTATCTATATGCATGGTGGCCTGCATGCGTTCGTGCCCACATGAAGGAGGCGGCTCCTCTTCCTTACCGTAAGTAAATACTATTGTATGACTTCCTATGGTTATCTCGTCGCCATCCCCAAGGCGCCTGGAAATCACGAGCTCCTTGTTGACAAACGTACCGTTTTTACTGTTAAAATCTGTTATATAAAAATGATTCCCCTCGGGCTCAATCTCTGCATGTTTAACGGAAACAGCAGGATCGTCAAGCACAATGTCATTGTCCTCATTGCGCCCTATCGTGATACGCATTCCCGGCTTAAGCGTATAACTACCAAGTGTCTCACCACCACGTTTAAGTTGTAAGATAGGCATAGTGCCTTCTCCAGGATTTGTTTTTTTACCGTGAAAACACCTCAAGGCCCGGTGTTAAAAACAGCCTTGTTTTCATACCCGGGGATGATTGCTGCTGATCATGAGAACTCTACACAAAGAATATCACCAATTTTTTATTATTGGATTCTATATAATTCTCAATAGTTATACAATAAAAAAATCAACTTTCACAACCAACGATAACCTGATGACATGAAGGTCGTTGCAATCATTCCGGCAAAAAATATGTTTGACGATCTTTTTGCAAAGAGGATATCTTGAAACAATTAATTGTGCGGTTATCGGCCCGTTTTTAATATTTCTTATTGTTAAAAAATTTTGGACACTTACATGGAATCAGTTAGCCAGGATCAAGTGCTTAAATTTTTTTTAAATCTTTTTGCACATCAATGTGGTGCATCAAGTATT
>CAYVIE010000172.1:0-6203 GCA_964451355.1 uncultured Desulfobacteraceae bacterium | reverse complement strand
CGGACCTGCTGTTGTGGGAAACATGGGATCGAGAAACCGAATGGACTATACGATGATGGGGGATACTGTTAACACCGCTTCAAGGCTGGAGGGTGTAAACAAGTTTTATGGGACTTATGTTATGATCGGCCAGACAACATACGAGGCGGCCAAGCATGCTGTTTTCGCAAGGGAGATAGATTCCATCAACGTAGTAGGGAAAACCATACCGGTAAAAATATATGAACTCATGGGCAGGGCTGGCAGTGTCGATAAAACCATAGAAAAGATGGTCGAAATGTATGAGAAAGGCCTTCAGCTTTACCGGGAGAGGGAATTTGAGAAAGCTTTGGAATTCTTCGAGCAAGGATTGGAATTGGTGCCTGATGACCGGCCTTCCGCCGTGATGCGCGATCGCTGCAAGGAATATATGCAAAATCCGCCTCCTGACAACTGGAACGGTGCCTTTGTAATGAGAACAAAGTGATTTCAGGTTGGTAAAAATCATTTACTGGATTGTAATATGAATACCACGAATAAAAAACGAATATGCCTATGGCTTTTCATGGTATCCAGTCTGTTGCTCCTTTTCCTGGAAGCCGCTGGTTTAGCGGTTGAATGTGGTCTTGTGGAACCGGCCGGACCAGGCATGGCGGATTGGACCAACAGGTTGCTCAAGGCTTATGGCACCGGCTCTCCGCCACCTGATATGGGCAATACGCCCGAAGGAAGACAACGGGCTGAAATTCTTGCAAGGCGTTCGGCCTATGAACACCTCCTGGAAACCGCCCGTTCATTGAAGATATGCAGGGGAAAATCCGTTGTTGACGAATTGAGCGGAAATGATACTGTTATGGCCGAGATTGAGTCCATGCTGAAAAAGGCCACAACAACAAAAACCAGGAAGTTGGCCGAAGGGAGTTTCTGGATTGAACTCTCAACTCCTTTCCACGGTCGTTTTACAGATCTGGTCATACCGGATTCAGTTCTTTCTTTTGATGTCAAGATTATATCCCACAACGAGACGAATGCGGGTAAGCCCGAGTATACAGGGCTTGTTGTTGATGCTAGGGGGCTTGTCGTCCAGCCGGCTCTTTGCATAAGGATCATTGACGAGGCTGGCAGGGAAGTATACGGCTCGGCATATGCCAGCCGGGAGTTCGTCGTCTCGGAAGGGATGGTTCTTTTTGAAACTGACGCATCATGTAAGAAAGTCAGGAAAAGAGTGGGGGAGACCCCCATTACAGTAAATGCTCTGAAGGCCTTGCCTGACGATCCGTCATCTATAGTTATAAGCAGCCTAGATGCCTCAAGGATACGGGAGCATGTCTATTTCCTGAAATTACTCCATGATTGCAAGGTGGCGGTTATACTATCCGGTAAACAGGACGGCGGAACATGAAAAGTCTTCAGCTCCCCGCTAAGGATATCCCCGTTGATTTGTCATATTGAAAATATCACCTGAGTTCATGACGTGGATAGGTGGATAGGTTGTTACGAATCAAATGCGGACGAGTGTTTTTTCAACCGAAATATAATCTGTTCTTGGGGGTACCCCGTCTGCACGTCATATGGCTTTGTCGGCAACCCGCCTATATAGATATAATAGCCTGCTATAAGGCGGGTTGCTTTCGCGGATTTGGCATACGGGAAAACACCCACAGATACAGGGATTCCTGAAGTCTTTTTTTTCAAAATAATTATTATATTCCCGCCTTTTCCCTTATGTCGACGGCCTTGTTTGTCCTTTCCCAGGTAAATCCGGGTTCGTTCCTTCCGAAGTGTCCGTATGCTGAAGTCGCCTTGTAGACAGGTTTCAAAAGATCCAGGTAGGTTATGATTGCAGCAGGCCTCATGTCGAAAACTTCCCTTGCTATCCTTACCGCCTCAGCCTCCGGTATCTTCCCTGTGCCGAAAAAGTCTATCGAAACTGAAACCGGTTCAGCGATACCAATGGCATATGCTATCTGAACCTCGCATTTTTTCGCAAGACCGGCGGCAACGAGGTTTTTCGCAATATGCCTTGCCATGTATGATGCGCTTCTGTCCACCTTGGAGGGATCCTTGCCGGAGAAGCAGCCGCCCCCATGACGCCCGAATCCGCCATATGTGTCAACGATGATTTTCCTGCCGGTAAGGCCGCAGTCACCCATGGGGCCGCCGATTTCGAACCTACCCGTTGGATTGATGAAGTATTTTGTCTTCGAATCGAGCATTTCTGCGGGTAATGTCTTTTTTATCACTTCTTCTATCATGGCTTCGCGTATTGTTTTATAGGTGACCTCAGGGGAGTGTTGCGTAGAGATGACGACAGTGTCTATTCTTCTTGGGAGGCCGTCCACATATTCTACGGTTACCTGTGATTTCCCGTCCGGCCGCAGGAAGTCGATTTTTCCTGATTTCCTCAGTTCGGCAAGTTTCATGGTCAGCTGGTGGGCATACATTATGGGCATAGGCATGAGTTCCGGTGTCTCGTCACATGCAAACCCGAACATCAACCCCTGATCTCCGGCACCCTGGTTCATCGGGTCATCCCTGTCAACTCCCTGGGCTATATCGGGTGACTGCTTGTCTATGCTGGCGAGCACGGCGCATGTGCGCCAGTCGAATCCCATTTGCGAGGAATCATAACCTATTTCATGCACGGCATTCCTTGCTATTTCCTGGTAATTTACCTGGGCGTTTGTGGTGATTTCACCCGCTATGAAAACAATTCCAGTGGTGACAAGTGTTTCGCAAGCAACACGGCACCCTGGATCCTGGGCTATGATGGCATCCAGGACAGAGTCGGAGATACGGTCGGCGACCTTGTCGGGATGTCCTTCTGTAACTGACTCAGACGTGAATAGGAAACTGGAAGCAGACATGGGGCACTCCTTGGACGTCTACGGTTTTTGGATTATTTGCATGCCAAAGTAAAAACCTGTCATTACCCTTTATCAGAAGGATAAATTATCATGTTATCAATCAATCGTGTTTTCCCGACGAATACGGCCAGCGCCATAAGAGCCGGGCCATTGATAACCTGGATGTCTTCCAGCGTTTCGGGATCAACGATTTTTATGTAATCTATATTTGTATCTTTCTGTTCAGTGATAATTTTTTTTGCTGTTTCAATGAGGTCGCATGTATTCACACATCCTGACAGTGCAAGCTCTTTTGCCGTATTCAGTGCTTTGAAAAGGGACAAGGCGGATTTGCGTTGCTCCTGAGATAAATATGTGTTCCTTGAGCTCATTGCCAGACCGTCAGGCTCTCTTACGATTTCATGCCCTATAATTTTTACTGGAAAATCAAGGTCCCTGACCATTCTTCTAATTACAGCGAGCTGCTGGAAATCCTTTTCCCCGAACACCGCTATGTCGGGTTCAACAATATTGAAGAGTTTGGCAACAATGGTAAGTACCCCGGTAAAATGCACAGGTCTGGACAAGCCGCAAAGATGCATGGGCAGGCGCTTCTGGATTATGTAGGTTTCGAAGTCTTTGGGGTAGAGATCATCACGGTTAGGAGCGAAAAGTATGTCAACGCCGGCATCTTTGGCCAGTTGCGCATCACGTTCAAGATTCCTGGGATAATTATCAAAATCCTCGTTTTCACCGAATTGTGTTGGGTTAACAAAGAGACTCACAACCACACTATCTGCTAATTCGCCTGCGCACTTCATCAATGCCAGGTGCCCGGCGTGAAAATATCCCATTGTCGGGACAAACCCCACCGTTTTTCCACGTGCACGTATCGAACGTGATACTCGTCTCATCTCATCGGGTTTAGTGATGATTTTGATTTCCAGACTCCTTTTGTTGAAATTATGTGTCGGTTGCGGAACAACAATATATGATTATCAGATGAACCGACATCATGTTTGCGGTTGCCGGTCGTGACTATATATTACCAAACCTGAAAGTGCTTTTGGATGATAATAGGTTGATTTTCGCGGCATTGTTCTCCCGGAAGCAGCTACTTTCCTGACCTGCTCGTTGGTTACCGGGTTCAGGATACATGCAATAGGCGCCATACCGGAATCAACGGCTTTTACTGCGGTATCCAACGAGCTTACATATTTTATGGCGCCCTCGTCGTCAAGAGTTTCAGGGGTATAACCCAGGGTATCCATCAAGAAAAGATAGGTCAGATACGTTACATCGAGTTCACGCAAGGGAGCTGGTATCTTGCGGAGTCTATATGTGCAATGGGGAAGGGGCAGCAGGATCAGAAACGAATCCATGCCCGAAACGTATAAGCCGAATGCATGTTTGTTTTTCAATTCCCGGAGACGTTTTTCAAAGGCATAGCGTGCTGCAGTAAAATCAACACTGATTTCGATTTTTTCAATTGCAAAAAAGGAGGCGGCTTTTTTCTCAAGATCCTCTGGTACGCCGTGCGGGGGATCTGCAAGGAGTCTGTGTACAGGAAGTATCAGAAGCCCGGGATCCTCCACAGCAGACATATACATCATTATGAAGTTTGCAGGATGTTCATTGCCTATCTCCCCATGTTCCCTTAGCCAGTCCCTGTATGCCAGAGCTGTTTCATATCTGTGATGGCCATCAGCTATGAAGAGACGGCGATCGGCAAGGGCCATTGAGATACGGCTGCAGACCTCATGATCGGTTATGCGCCATACCTTGTGAAGGTGTCCGGCATCATCAGTAACTGATATCAACGGTTCTGATGATATACACTGGCTTTGAAGCAACGGCAGAATCCCACTCTTGTCGGAAAAAATTGAAAATACAGGGCTGAAATTGGCCCGGCAGGTTGAAATTAATTTGAACCTCTCGCTTTTCACTTTTGAAAAAGTTTGTTCATGAGGCAGGATTATGCTGTCTGAAAAGGGCTGGAGTCGTACAATTCCAATAATGCCTGTTCGGGTCATTGTTTTCCCGTCGTGCTCGAAGGAGACGGTTGTGACATAGAACCCAGGAACATCGTCTTGTATAAGTATTTCATCTTCCAGCCACTGGCTAAAAAAGGATGCAGCTCTTGTATATGGATTGTCATGTTCTCCATCGGTATCAAGAGCAAGCCCTTTGTCCAGGCGAATGATATTGCAGGCGTGTTTTTCGTGGTAAGCTCTTTGGCCGTCTGCATCGATTACATCGTATGGAGGTGTGACAACCTGAGCCAGGTCTTTTATTTTATTCACATTATAACGTATTCCGTAAAACGGGCGGACATCTGCCATGTTATGCTCTTTATTTTTTGGTTCTATGTTGTATGCAATTTTTGATCAGTATTAACAGAATAATGATTTCGTAAGCTTTCATGATTACAGAGACCACGAAAGTTTATGAAATCATTACAGGCTAAGCCTTAAAAAGCTAAAAAATATTTTAAAAATCTTACCATTTTCGCTCGGGCTATTTGTGCTTCCGGTATATTTATATCTGGAAAAGCCTGAAATACGTGCCACATTCCTTCGTATTTATCAAGTTTTACAAACTGACCTGCTGTGTCGATTCGCTGATATAGCCTAACAGCATCACTTAGAAATATTTCTCTAGTACCCGCTTGAATCAATGTGGGAGGAAAACCATTACGGAAATTTCCATAAACAGGAGAAGCATATGGGTCCCGTTGTTTTTTTACCTCTGCATATGCTGTTGCAGACTTTTCAAGCTGATTTTTATAGCAAAGTAGAAAATCGTAATCTTTCAGGGTGAAATAACTATCCCCGGATCCTGTGAGATCAGTCCATGGTGACCATACGACCAGCGCGCCAACAATTCCAATGCCACGATCACGTAATTTCAAGGCTACTGAAGCAGCGAGTCCGCCCCCGGATGAATCACCGAACAATCCAATATCCTTTAATTTATAACCTTTCTTTAATAAGCCGTCTACAACCCTGATAACTTCATCAGTAATTTGTTCGTAAGTTGCAAAAGGCGCTAGTGTATAATCAACAGCAACTATCCGTAATCCACATTCATGTGCAACAGGAACCGAAACATTTAACGTGTTATCAGCATGAAGAAACGTATATGCGCCGCCATGAGTGTAGACTAGTACTTTCCCATTATCATGCCAACCCTGGGGTCGAATATCCACTACATTGATTCCGCCAATTTTTGTTTTAATCAATGTTGGTTGGTATGAAGATACAATTTCTTTACTTAGTGCTGAAGTAGCACCATCATCTGCTTTTTCTTGAATTTGCTTCCAAGCCTTGAGATCTGAAGGATCAGGGAATTCCATTTGTTTGTTGTCAGATTTTTTTT
>CAYVIE010000171.1:0-6356 GCA_964451355.1 uncultured Desulfobacteraceae bacterium | reverse complement strand
CCGTCTGTTGCGCGGCGGCCGGTCAGACCTGATCTCTACTCCGGCATACCTCTCTGGAGGGGATTCGGCCCCGCATGGAGCGGATTTCGGGTACAGGGCACCGCTAACGCCCCGCCTATCACAGCCGGTTTTTTAACTATAATTCATAGCATAGAATCTTTCAAGCCGGATTTGAAATTTATTTAATACCGGCCGAGGGCGTTTAGCCCCGGCCGGGGGGGTGTGGATGGAACTATTTGAATTTATTTCAAATGACGAAGAAGGAAAAACCCTACCCTGTCTCATAGAAACATGGGCGTCCTTTTTTGCCAACCCGGATGGTGCTTTCATGGTAACCAGACTGAAATGGTATAAATCCAAGGAGTTGGCTGAAAAAAATCAAAAAAAGACCTTGCCCGATGTCCTTTTTATATAAAGTCTTCCGTCTTTCATAACGAGGTAATCCGTTACATCACCTTCCTCGTCATGCCTGACATCAGGAAACTCCGCAAGCCGGCCGTGGATCTTTATATGGTAATGAGCCACGGCATAGAATTTAGCACTTCCCGGGGTCACTCTCAGATCTGATATGGTAACCTTGAGTCCCGCGAATGTATCAAATATTTCCTGGAGTCTTTCTTCAAGATCCATACGGTCGTATCCCCCGGCACCAACCCACTCTGGATCAATCATGGCCAGCACCCCGGAAAGATCGGTGCGGGAATAGCGATTTCGGAATTTATCATAGAATTGACGGACAACCGACTCAATGCCTGCTGAATCAAAGAACCTCAACTTACCGGTAACCTTGTATCCAGCATTTCGAATATAAACAGCTGTTTCAAAAGGAACCTCGCTTGATACTTCCGCAATACCGGGCTGAACCCGGATAATAGCCTTGAACACTCCCCTGACACCTTCTTCATCCTTGCTTTTTACCTTGATTTCTGCAGAAACGACCTGCTGCCACACTCTTATCTCGATCCTGTCCGGAACCACACCCGCATACACGCTACCTGCCACTGTCATACTCTGTCCAACAGGGAGTTCCACAATCGTCACAGGATACTTATACGGCTTTCCCGAAATCGTAAGGTTTTCAACCCTTGCTCCCTTAGCAGTTAGTATTCTCCGTTTACGCATCGCAACATTAATCGCATCGGAGCACTTCAGCCTTATTGAAACAAGCTCCTGCCAGAGCTGCAAATTATCATCTGTTATGACATCAGGCGCTATACAACCGTTCAGGCACCAAAGACGGCTTGGAGGAAGCCACTGACGTGCGGTGGCGACACTTTTTGCGAAATCACACCATGGGCCATAAATATTGAACTCATAGGCCGATGACATCATTTGATTTGCATTGTCCAGAGCCTTGCCAAATGAAGAGGAATCATCATATAGAAATTTATTCAATGAACCTGTAATTTCAGCAAGGGTTCCCTTGTGCCTTGAAAGCTCGCTTCGACGATTCCTTGAAAGTTCATCATTTAAATCTATTGACGCATTAATGACAAGCTTTCCCGTGAACAGGAAATCAGTGCTTACCTGCTCCAGCCGGCCACCAATAAATCCATACAAGGTGGAATAGCCCCCTGTATATTTCGATATCAGCTTCCAGGATGAATCGATCCGGTTTCCGGAAATTCCACATCTTCGGTCATTGACTGCTTCATTAATTCCATAGACCAACCTCCAGCCCAAAGATGATATGAACCCATCTACATCCGCTGCTGCAGCTTTCACATAGGGGATCCTGTTTGCCATGGATTCCCCGGATTTTTCAACTTTTTCGACCATTGACATCAGTTCTTCGAGTTTTGCGAGTGCTTCGGCAAAACGTTTTTCCTTTATCTTTACCTTGATTCCAGATATTTTCACGTTTATTGCCGCATAAATATCAGGACTCTTGGGCAACCTGTTTCCTTCTATATGCACCCCTATGTTCTCCAATGACTTTTTATAATCATCCTTGGCTTTTGCCACGTTGGCAATGGATAGGTAAAGATTATCAGACAATATTTCATATTCCCTCAAAATATTCTGATAAATCTCCCGCAATGTTGCGGCATGTTTTTCTGCATTTTTTGCGCTATTCCTGATTATGTCCTTCAATCTCTCCAGTTCAACAACCATAGCGCTCCCATCTGCAATTCCTTGAATCATCCATAACAACGGGTCAACGGCTGCAATGTCAACCGGACTTCTGAAAAAACCGTATTTGGATAGAAGCTTCTGATATCGGTTTATCAGGCCACGCCGCTTTCCCTCTATCCCACTCAACACGGAATATGCTTCATCAGCAAGACCCTGAAGCGTCTCAACATCCCGTTCATAGTCGATCAGGAAATCTTCAACAGCATCAAGGTCATTTTTACTCTCTTCTTTGATGTTGATCATCTCCAATAATGTCATATCAGGGGTCAATGAATCCGGAACGATTTTCCAGTAATAGGCAGAAGGGCAAGACGATCTGATAAAAGGATTCCACGAAAAACCTACATTACAGCTATGCTTCCATAATTCATTGAAAGACTGCCAGTCATAAAGCCGTTTATATATGGGCATTGCTTCCCTGCTGTAACGCATAGATGCCTGGCCGTATTCAGAATCAATATTGCCAAGACGGGCAAGCACCGCATTCAAGAGCTTTCTTTCCCTTTCTTCAGGGGATTCCTCCTCTTTATAAGAAACTGAAACAGATACCGGTTGCACCTGTACCTTTGACATTTCCTTAGTCATTTTCTCTTCTTTTTTTTCCTTTTTTTTCTTTTCCTCCTTTATACGCTTGACCATCTCCTGCTTGCACGATTCATTCAGCTCTTTCAATTTTTCGGCGTCAGCAAGTATCTTTTCCGCTTGGTTCTTAGCGCCGGTAAAATATATTCTCTGGAGATCATTATATAATTTCATCACCTTGTCAGGTGAAGGAGTATCCGACATAGCAGACTTGGTCAGCCCGACAGCCTGATTGATAACCTCAGCGATGGGGCCGCTTGTCCATAAAACAGTCTTGTAAATATTTCCAGTAACGAAACCGACAAGCTGTTCCGCTGCAAAACCCGTGGTGGAATAGATAAGTATTCCCAGCTTTTTTACCTCGAGGCCCTTCATTATAGCTATGAGTTTACGAAGGCCGTCCTGGTGCTTTTTAATTTCAGCGGCAAGAGCTATGGCATCCTTGCATGGCCCTTCTTCATCGGAGGAATCAAGGCCAGAAGCATTCACATTGAGACGAAGCGCTTTTTTAATTTCTCCGGTCAAACGGCTTTCGACTCTTTTCGAACCGATTTTTTCTTTGAGCTTCGCCAGAACCGTATGGTCTAAATAAAATTTAACCATTTTTTTCCGGACATCAGAGCCGAAATGTTTTTCAAGATTGCCGGGCAACATGAAAAAATTCTGATATCCTTTCAACAGTTTGATCCGATTATTCTCATCCAGCTTATTCCATAAACGCCTTGTCGCCCCGATACCGTATTTGCTGGAAAGCTCGCTTACCTTTATCTCTTTGCCACCCCAGGATATGGTAGCATTGTAGCCACCTGCCGAAACAACAGATACATCATTTGAAAGCATGAACCGAAGCTCCGGCTTCACTCGTTTTTTTGGATCCTGGGCATGGGATGACATTGCAAAAAGGGTCTGAACAAGAATCAAACAACTAATGAAAATGAAAAAATTTCTTTTCATTTAATCACCATTTTGAATTGATGAAAGGTTATCAATCCCGATCAATATAAAGTTGTCAAGAATAGCAGATGCACCCTGGGGCAATTCCTGGCGGTGGGCTACAGCGAGATCAGATGCGGCCTTTGCACCATCAAGCGCCTTCCTATATAAAGAGTTTGCCTCTTTTTTCAGCAATAAAAATTTTTTCTTATCGAACGTTTCGGGCTCAAATATACCAAAAAACAGGTATGGATCTTCTTTTTCGGCCAAAATCAGGCTGTTGCACAGGAGTAACAGGATCTGCGAAACATGTACAGCATTACCGAAATTACGCTTCTCGTAAAAAGAATCAGAAAATGAAAAATCATATTTCTCTTCCACGGTTGCGCTGTCATCTGCCGCAATAATAGTATCAATACTTATCCCGGGCAGTCCTGCATATATAAAATAAGCGTTTTGAGGTGTCACATCACCACTAAGCCCCAGGATCTTCCTGTAAAACCATGCCACGTGAGACGCCTTTCCAACCCAGGGCGGGACAGTCCCTGCCGATACTATCTGACCGACCTTACGGTAAAAAAGATCGATGTTATCTTCAATTTTTTTCAGTACAGGATCACCATCCTGCCATCCCCCTCCCAATGCAGCGGCCACACCTTGCCTAATCTTTTCCACTAGCCGATTCCTGGCCCAGGCGGTATCAACCCTGGCTGGAGGAGAAAAAGCCGGTAGTGAATCGAGTGATTCGATAAGATTTTCCCGGATTCTTTGAATCTGCTCATCTTGCCTACGCCTTAGGGATGAGAAGAGATTTATTTCCGGCAGCCAGCCGGTCCCCTCTGAAAGATATCTCTCGATCACAAGATATTCAGCCTGTTTTTTATCAATACCCTTTGCCTCAAGGACCTTTTGCAACCAGGCAGAAATTGACGCTATGGTTTCATGAAACTCCTTTTCCAGTTCGTCCATTCCTTTTTCATACGCAGTTTTATCTGTTTTCGAAGAAAGATATGAATACATAAGAATTCCTGCCTTTATCCTGAAATACTCGCTGGGAAAACCAGGAGAAGGCAGGGCGGCTGGCTTTATTTCCGGCCCGATATCGGGAAACAGCACCTTCCACTGCAACATGGCTTCCTGTTGCTCCAGGTCATGCAACGAAGAAAGAATCTCATTGCTTAAAGGAACCTTTGAAAAAAAGTCCTGATTCAATGATGCACCAAACAAAGCAGCTTCTGACAATATACTGAACAAGAAAAAAAAGAAAAATCCAACAGGAAAGAGATATAGGGCAGGCCGGTTCATAACGATACCTTTTCGGGTTATTTTTAAATTTGCTTGGAAGGATTTGTAAAAATTCCGCGTTTGTTCGATTGATGGAAATTGAACCATGGCAGGAAAGCGCATGGCGATCCATCTCTGTTGAATATAACGGGGGAGGCAAGTCCTCCCCCGTTATCCCGTTATATTTACTGCATCTATACGCTTTTAAAAATTATTGGTGCCATCAGGCTGGTACTTGTAATTAAATATGACACGGGCATCATCTCCTACCATATCCCAGGATGTGACCTCAATAACCGCATACCTGCCATCAGGCAGATGAACCGCGATAACCATCCCGGTGATCAGATTGAATACCGGATCTGGTGAATACTGGCCGGCATCTTCGGGAACCTGACCCAGCTGGGAAAAGGGGCCTGGATCAGGCATGACATAAAATTTTGTTCCGCCAACCGGCCAGAACCCATTGAATTCAAGATAAAAATCGCCCTCAGGATTTCCCATATCAGTAAAAGTCACCACCTGGCCGTCTTCAAAATAGAAACCATCAAAACTCGCATATCCACCACTGGAATCCATTCGTGTCCACAGTTCGGCCTGTCCTGATTCAGCTGTATCCTCCTCTTCACCCATAGCCTTGTTCCGGGCCTGATCATAGGGAAGGGTGTCTGCATTTCCACCTTCATCCAGAATGATAACCTCGTTGGTTCCCGGAACATACACCGATCCGGTAGCCACCTCGACAGCATCGCTAAGTCCGAACAACAAGGGAAACTTCATTGCATAAAGTTTCAGGATATTACCCCGCATTGAAAAAACAAATTCCGTGGACCCTCTATCATGCAACACATTGTTATCCCGTGCAGAAACAACACTGCGGTAATATGTCACAATCGCATAGACTTTTTGACCGTTACCCATGGCGGTATTGGTAACAGTCAGGTTGAGGTCGATGTTGTCGAAGGCGGTAAAATCCCTGCGAATAGCATAATCAAGGTTGTCTGCATCCCCGGCAAAATCAGGATCGACCAGGGACATGAAAGCCTGGGGATCCTCCGCCTCATAAGCCGAAACCAGTCGGGCAACAGCCTCCCTTACAAGGGCGAAAAGGTTGTTGTCTGTTATCGTGATTGTCCGGTGCGTCTCGGCTATGTCGTTAGTTTTCCCCCTTGTATCAAGCAGCTTAACAAAGAATTCATATGCCCGTCCCTTCACAGGAGCGAACCTGTATTCGAAAGTACCGTCTGAGGAGAGAACCGCCTTTTGCCAGTGCTCTTTCCCATCAATACTTACAAACACGGCGCCGATCTTGTCCGACCCCGCGGATCCCTTTCCCCGGATGACCACCATTCCATCCTCAAGGGAATCCGGGCTAATCGCTATGGCTTCGTCCGCCTCATCGACAGAAATTCCGCATATGT
>CAYVIE010000170.1:0-6580 GCA_964451355.1 uncultured Desulfobacteraceae bacterium | reverse complement strand
CCCCGGACAAATGGGACTTGGGGGGGCTTTATGACGCTGTTTTGAACATTTTCAACCTGAGGCTCGATTTTTCAAAATATATCGATAATGGAGCAACACCTGATGATATTGCAAAGGTGATAGAGGAGGCCGCCATAGCAGCCTACGAGGAAAAGGAGAAGCAGATACCAGAGTCTGATTTCCGCAGGCTGGAGCGTTTCCTGATGTTGCAGACCGTTGATTCTTTATGGAAAGATCATCTTCTTTCAATGGATCATTTAAAGGAGGGCATAGGGCTGCGTGGATATGCCCAGCAGGACCCCCTGATGATTTACAAGCGGGAGGCCTTTGAGATGTTCCAGGATCTGGTCGCAAGGATCAAGGATGAAACCTTGCGCCTCATATTCTGGATCAAGTTTGCGGCGGCTCCTTCAGATATCGATTTCAAAAAGGCCCAGGAGCAGGAGATTGCATATTCCCACGGAGACGCATCTGCTGCGCGCAAGCCGATTGTGCGGAAAAACCGTAAGGTTGGAAGAAACGATCCCTGCCCCTGCGGAAGCGGCAAAAAATATAAAAAATGTTGTGGCAGGTGAGGTGTTTCCATCGGCGTTGTATATTATTAATGCTGTGACGACCGGGATCCCGGTCCCGGCGCTTTCATATTTGATTTCATAATTGATTTCCAGCCAGTTGGATTTTCTTCAGGGTCATAATACAATTTAGGATTGAAATCACCTGCCTGCTTTGACTATATTATTCATATCAAAAGCATCTCTTTCATCTTCCCGGTTTGTGATTATTTTGAGATCAGGGCGAATTTTGATGAGCTTAACCCTTATTCTTTTGTCCTTTGTTTTCGGTGAAGGGGGGAAACATGGGTGAATACCGGCCGGAAACAGAAGACGAGGTTTTGACTAAAACAAGGAAAAGCGTAAAAGAACCGCCGATGTACAGGGTTCTTTTGCACAACGACGACTATACGACCATGGACTTTGTTGTGGAGTTGTTGATGGGCGTTTTTCACAAGTCTTTCGAAGAGGCCACCAGGATAATGCTCAAGGTTCATCGTTCTGGTGTCGGTGTGTGCGGCATATATCCGTTCGAGGTGGCAGAGACCAAGGTGGAGACCGTCCATCGGCTTGCTGCCGAGAGGGGGTTCCCTTTGAAAAGTTCCATGGAGAAGGTGTGATGCCATGATAAGCAAGGAAGTAAGCGCAATATTGAGCCAGGCCGTTAAGGAGGCAAGGCGGAGGAGGCATGAATATGTGTGTGTGGAGCACATGCTCTATGCTATTCTCCAGGATCAGGCCGGGGCCGGGATCATAGAAAGCTGCGGGGGTAACATCGAAAACCTGCAGGGTGAACTGGAGCGTTTCTTCAACGAAAAGTTAGAGCGCGTGCCCGAAGGGCAGGAATATGTTCTCCAGCAGACCATAAGGTTCCAGCGAGTTATCCAGAGAGCAGTGAATCATGCGCGTTCCGCTGAAAAGGAGGTGGTGTACGTTGGCGATATACTGGCGTCGATCCTGGAGGAGAAGCGGTCCCACGCCGCGTATTTCATGGCTGCTGAAGGGATAACACGCCTTGATGTCCTGAACGTGATATCCCACGGACCCATGTCTGATCCTTTCAAGACAATGCCCGAGCCAGGCATAGGGACAGGAAAGCCAGGCAAGAAAAAGGCGGTCGATCCCCTGGAGGCATATACCATCGATCTTGTGGGAAGGGCGATCGACGGCAAACTCGATCCCCTCATAGGCCGTGAGGCCGAGATGGAGCGCACCATCCAGGTGCTTTGCCGGCGGCGCAAGAACAACCCTGTTTTTGTCGGAGATCCGGGGGTTGGCAAGACCGCCATGGCAGAAGGGCTCGCCCAGATGATAGCAAAAGAGGAAGTGCCTGACCTGCTTGCAGGAGCGAGGATCTACGCTCTTGATCTCGGGGCTTTGCTTGCGGGAACCAAATACCGGGGGGATTTTGAGCAGCGCCTTAAGGCGGTGATCAACGCCTTGTTGAAAAAGGATAAGGCCATACTCTTCATCGATGAGATACACACCATCATAGGCGCTGGCGCTACCAGCAGTGGTTCCATGGATGCCTCCAACATCCTGAAGCCGGCGCTTGTGACAGGAGAGTTGCGCTGTATCGGTTCGACCACCTACGAGGAGTTCAACAAGTTTTTTGAAAAGGACAGGGCGTTTTCCCGCAGGTTTGAAAAGATCGAGATATGCGAGCCCACACCCGCCGAGACGGTAAAGATCCTAAAGGGGCTGAAATCGTATTATGAAGAGCATCACGGCATAGCATACACAGACGGCGCACTGCGCGCCGCGGCCGAGCTTTCAGCACGGTATTTGAACGACAGGTTCCTGCCGGACAAGGCCATAGACGTGATTGATGAAGCCGGTGCCGTGATGCGGATTTCAGGTTCTTCCCGCAGAAAGAGGATCCATCCCACAGACATAGAGAAGGTGGTCGCAAAGATGGCCAAGATCCCTATCCACCGGGTCACGTCATCGGACCGTATGAACCTCGAGAATCTTGAGGCACGGCTCAAGGAGAAAATTTTCGGCCAGGACAACGCCATCTCAGCGCTTGCCAAGGCCATAAAGCGTTCAAGAGCAGGTCTCGGCTCTCCTGAAAAGCCCATAGGGTCCTTCCTTTTTACCGGGCCAACGGGTGTGGGCAAGACCGAGGTAGCAAAGCAGCTTGCGGAGATCCTCGGTGTTGCGTTCATTCGTTTCGACATGAGCGAGTATATGGAAAAGCATGCTGTGGCGAGGCTGATCGGGGCTCCGCCCGGTTACATAGGGTTCGACCAGGGAGGTCTTCTTACCGACCAGATAAGGAAGACTCCGTATGCCGTGCTCCTGCTCGACGAGATCGAAAAGGCTCATGTTGATATGTATAACATACTCCTGCAGGTCATGGACCATGCAACCCTGACGGACAACAACGGCAAGACCGCTGATTTCAGGAATGTGATCCTGATCATGACCTCCAATGCCGGGGCAAGGGAGATGGCTGCAACCGCCATCGGATTCGGCTCCCCTTCGTCTGATGATCCGGCAAGCAAGGGCAAGAAAGCCGTGGAGAATTTCTTCAGCCCTGAATTCAGAAACAGGCTGGACGAGGTCATCATGTTCGGTTCGTTGAACATGGCCATCATGGAAAGAATCGTCGACAAGTTCGTGGGTGAGCTCAGCGCATCCCTTGCACAAAAGCGGATAACCATATCCCTTTCTGATGCGGCAAGGCGCCTTCTTGCAAAGAAAGGCTATGACCCGCGTTTTGGAGCAAGGCCGTTATCAAGGGTCATCGACAAGGAGATAAAGGATGTCCTGACAGACGAGATCCTTTTCGGCCGTTTATCAGGGGGCGGAGCGGTTCATGTAAAGGTGAAAAACGGGCGCCTGATATTCGATTATTCCTGAAACCGGTTTTCATGCCTATCTTCCATCTCACCGAGCGCATATCGTTTCCGCCCCCCGCTCTTGCCGAGAAAAACGGTCTTCTTGCGCTGGGAGGCGATCTTACACCGCGGCGCCTCATACAAGCATACAGGTGTGGAATCTTTCCGTGGTATAGCAAGGGTGATCCCATTTTGTGGTGGTCGCCGGATCCAAGGCTTATACTTTATCCAGGGGATGTCAGGGTTTCAAAGCGGTTTGCGCGCAAACTCAAAAGGAAAATATTCTCTGTTACAAGTGATACCGCGTTCGAAGCTGTTATCAGGGAATGTGCGGCTGTGCGTGAAGAAGCAGGGCAGGGTACGTGGATACTTCCGGAAATGATAGAAGCATATTGCCGCCTGCATGAAATGGGTTATGCCCACAGCGTTGAGACCTGGTTTGAGGGCCGCCTTGTGGGCGGTTTGTACGGGATTTCCCTGGGAGGCAGTTTCTTTGGTGAATCGATGTTTTCCAGGGTCTCTGACGCATCCAAGGCTGCCTTGGTGGCGTTGTGTGAAACGCTTGTATGCTGGGATTTCGACATGATAGACTGCCAGCTTCCCACGGACCATTTGAAAAGGATGGGAGCCATAGAGGTGCCCAGAAAATTTTTCTTGGCTCTTTTGAAAAAATCGCTTGCCAGGCCGGATCTGAAAGGAAAATGGGACATCAAGCTTGACAGGTGAACCCCGGGCTCCTGTTCAGAATTGCGCCGTCATCCAGCCAGCATAAGGATGAAAGGGACTGATCAACTCAACTCAATGCACGGGAAGGGGAGGATCATGGAACAGAACCCTGAACGCAAATTCTATTTAAAGCATTTCAGGGCCATTAGCTACGCAATCGCCACCTATGAGGATTTCCAGCTTTTGTTGAACCATCTTGTAGAAGGCGTATGCAAGACTTTTTCATTCAAAGGCGCAAGCATTTTCATCCTGGATGAGGTTGAGAACCAGCTTTTCAGGGTAAGTAGTTACGGGATAAGCGATGAGTACCTGGACAAGGGCCCGGTTTTCGTGGAAGCGCAGTATTGCGCCCTTTATACGGGCAAGCCCGAGCTGGTCTCAAACGTTGAACAAGACCCCAGGGTCCAGTACCCTGAGGCGGCGAAAAAGGAGGGGATCCTTTCGATTCTGTCCATACCTGTAAAGTTCAGGGATGCTGTAATCGGGGTGATGCGGATTTACCATTCAAGCACTATCAGGCTCCATGAGGACGACCTCGATTCTCTTTGCGTGCTTGCAAGTCAGCTGGGAGTAGTTATAGAGGCGAACGGCCTCAGGAACTTCGTGGACCAGGTGAAAATGGCCATCGAGAACCTTCCCCCACGGATTCGCGGTTGATCTGATCATGGTTTTATGTTTCGGAAGGGATCCCATCGATTTTTTCTCCATTGATGCCGGCGATGAAATAGAAGTCGGCGAAAGGCGTTTTTTGATCACAGGGCACGAGCGTGAAAGAAGGTTCGGTATCGAAGACCCCAAGTTCTGGGTCAAGCGGGCGGTCGATGTGAAGACCCGGGAGCGCAAGATTTTAAAGTTCGCTTTTTTTGAATCCTTCATGACCTCCCTTGGCGGAGTTAAAATAAGGTGTTTTCGGAATCCGGACAAGGAGGCCAGGATTCTGGAGATCATGAAAGGCCATCCCCTGTTCATGCAGGGAGAATCCTATGGCAGTAGCGATGGGAATCTGAGGATCTTGGATATTGTTCACGGAACCAACTTTTTTGTGAAACTCTTTTCATTTCGAATGAGCCATGAGGAATATGTTATAGAGCATCTTCCATTTATACTCAAACAGTTGAGGCGTTCCTTCGAGGCCATAAGTGAGCTCCACAGGTCAGGATTCCGGCATGGCGATATCAGGAACGATCATCTGATTGTTGAGAAGACCACTGGAAATTTCGTCTGGATCGATTTCGACTATGATTATGATGCGCCGGAGAATCCATTCTCCCTGGATCTGTTCGGAATGGGCAATATTCTGCTTTATGCTGTGGGAAAGGGTTTCCATGATTTGTACACCATAGCCTCGGACAGAGATACATACGGCGACCTGTTCGATAACCTGTGCGCCGATGATTTCTCAATCCTGGATAAGGCAAGATTGATGAATATCAAGAAGGTCTACCCGTACATACCCGATGAGCTGAATTATATCCTGATGCATTTTTCCCGCGGGAGCCCTGTGTTTTATGAAACCACCGAAGAATTTCTTGATGATTTCGCAACAGCGATTGCGAAGTACAGGATATGAAACACCGATTCTATCATATTTTTCAGGCAGGATGATTTCGTAAACTTTCATTATCAGCAGCAATCACCCCCGGGCATGAAAAACATGGCTGTCTTTCACACCGGAACTGGAGATGTTTCCGCGGTAAAAAAGTGTTCCCAGGTTTCCCGGTTAAAGCTGCCTGTCAATAACCTTACATACTGGAGGGGAAGGTGGCGAATTCTATTCTGGTGTTATTGAATGATTCAGTCAGCTCAAGACGCGTGATGGATTTTCTGGTGGATAATTCCTTGTGTCTTGACGGGCATATAACATTGCTGCATGTTTTCAGGAAGCCCTCTGCCGGAGAGGAGCTTATGGGAAGGAAGTTCATGGAGGAACTGCCCAAAAGGTTTATCACTCTTCTGGAAAATGCTAGAACGAGGCTCATAAACGAGAGGGGCGTGGATCCTGACATGATAACAGTCAAGCTCCTGGAGGGTAATTATCCAACTGTAACCGATGGGGTAATCGATTTTTTCAACAAAGGCAGCTTCGATATGGTGGTTATCGGCAGGAAAAGGATGTCGAAGTCGGAGGAATTCATCAGGGGTGATATCAGCATCAAGCTTATCAGGGCGCTGGAGAATACCGCGATACTCGTGATAAAAAGTTGAAACTCAAGCCGTATCCAGTCCATCATGGATTTGGGAATACAGATATTCAGCAATAGACTCTGCTGAAAAAATGTGATAGATATAAAATTTTTAATGCATAGCCTGCTGGTTTTACGGCAGGCTGCATCTTTTTTGATAATCTCGTAAAAAAGCGAAAAGCGCTTTATTACGAGACGGGGGAGGGTTTCCACTCCCCCGCTATTTGAAATGAATTCAAATGGTTCCACCCCCACCCCCGGCCGGGGCTAAACCGCC
>CAYVIE010000169.1:0-6596 GCA_964451355.1 uncultured Desulfobacteraceae bacterium | reverse complement strand
TGATATTGTGCTCCGTCTTGTGCCGGACATATAACAAGGAACTCCATATTGACACTGAAATCACTCCCGAAGAGGTCTTGCTCGTACGGGACGGCATAAATGAAAGCGTAGTAAAAACCGCCTCGGAGTGGATAGAAAACGAGGAAAAAAGGTTTTTGAAAAAATGCCGCACAATTCACAGGGAATTAAAGGATACTTTACAGTCACCCGCAATAAACTCCACAAGGATGCCTCCCGGATTTCTGGTCTCACTTGAAAGAGAGCTCGTGATCTTCCTCTCGCTTGTTGGAGGTGAAACACCTTTTTCCATTGTAAGGAGCCTGGTCAAAGAGCTTGGCGACCCCGACTCCCGGATATACAAACTTGCCGGCAGCAAAAAGATGCTCAACCAGTTGATACAGCTCCTTCAGACTTCCATAAGGGGTCTTGGCCGAGCCGGTGAAAAAGAGGATATCCAGCTATTTAAGCTCATAAAAAGCCGCCAGGAAAGATTCATATCCCTTGACCGTGAAAACAAAAGGTTTGTCGACCTTGTTAAAAGGGCCATGCGATGGGCGGATGAGGCAGCGAAAAAAGCATAGAACAACAAAGATTACAGGTCTTGGCTTTCTACTGAATCCGTGAGCGTACATCCGTACGAATAGACATTCATCAGGTAGAATAATCCTGATATCACAGCCCTATTCCGTCTTTTTTGCATACATTTTTCCAGAAAAAACCATACGGTGTCTTAGGAAAACGTATTTCTGTCTGCGCAGCCCTGCTTTGCCATTCTTCGTGCCATTTCAAAGATAACTGATCAGCCTTTTCCAGGGGATTATTTTCAGACCCATATTCACTTTTCATCACCATTTCAACCAGCTTTTCCTCCACGGAGTCAATGGAGCGCCTTATAGCCCGGGCAAGATCCCTGTCAAAAAGGGCCTTCCTGTGGACCCGCTCGTGGCTGTGCCAGAGCGTACGCGATTGTATACCGCCATCTTTTGAAACAAAAAATGAGCCGATCCCAGGCTCCATTGAAACTGGCTTGAATAAAGAAAGGCAAGGAGCAGAAGTCCCGGTGAAAAATGCCACACTCTGCCCATCTTTGAGCAGAAACGCACACGACCCACAGGTCTGACTCCTTCGCACAATACCTGCCGCGTGCATGCATACATCGGCATTGCTGCCCTTTCGGGGATCACTGTTACCAGCAGCATGCAATCTGAGGAGTGCAAAAATATCCTGAAAGCCGGGGGTTCCCCTGGATGCCATATCCTGCAGCCTGGACAATACGAGCCCTCTTCGCTTGGAAGAGGCGGCAAAAAAAGGTATTATCTTCGTATCATAAGCCTTGCGGAAAGAAATCCTGGCAGCAGGGTCCACTGCAGGACTGATCCTGTCATAATCTGAACCTATCGTCAGGATATTCGATATCGCAGCCATGCGGTTGTAACGCTTGGCTACCCAGTTCTTCCCAGCGGTCTCAAGCACCCAGATCTCTTGCCTATCCGCAATAAGGAAGCTGTTGTCATACCGGAAACCCTTGTCGAGGTAACCGCAAGGCCCGCCCTGCCCGTATTTCTCCAGTAACTCCACTATCACTGATAATGAGGATTCCGCGGTCCTGCCGCGCTCCAGCCCGAGCCTTACCAGATCCATCCCTATCAATCCCTTGCCCTTTTTGTCCACGAGCCTGGAAAAAATCGCCTCGTTTCCAATGGCAACACCACAATCGTTTATTCCCATCTCCGCACCCCAGATCCAGGAAGGTTTGGAAAGCAAAACACCGCAGCGATCAGGAACCTGCGGGATCTCTATGTATGTCGTGGACAGACGGGCCGTTTCATCGCCTGAGACGCGTGGAACCCTGACAACCACCTGTGGCTCATTGGGCTCCCTGTCAGAATTCTTGCCGAAATATACCCCTTCCCGGGTGCGTATGGCAAATGTATCACACATACCTTTACCTCCAATCTCCCTGCACACAGCCGCAACCGCAAAAAAAAGCAGAAAAAAATCTCTTCGCAACCACCAGGCATTAACAGGAGCGGACAAACAAAATCTGGTTGAGCCCAGGCTTTTAACTACATGATATTGTGATTACGGTTCTTAAGGATCATTTGATATTCCTGATATAGCACAAAAAAAATCAAAAAAAAATGACAACCACGCGTTTTTATGGTTGACAAGTACCTAAACCAATTGTAAAAAATGGAAAAATTTGATGTTGCGGTGTCGCAACAACAAACCAAAAACCCAAAACCAGGGAGGGGAGAAATGACAAAAGCAGAACTTATCGAAAAGATGGCGAACGAAGCGGGGATCTCCAAGGTAGCCGCGGCCGCAGCCTTGAACGCTTTTCTAGATGGCGTTATAAAGGCTCTCAAGAAAAAAGACGGCAAGGTTACCCTCGTAGGCTTCGGAACCTTTTCCAAGGCCAAAAGAAAGGCCCGTATGGGCAGGAACCCGCAGACCGGGGAACCCATCAAGATCAAGGCCCGCACGGTTGTCAAGTTCAAACCGGGAAAACTCTTACGCGAAGCCGTCTGATCGATACTGAAAATATCAGATTCTAACAGGCGCCGGAAATATGATAACCTTTCCGGCGCCTTTTGTTTTATGCCCTCCCCTGCTCATTAGCAGCGGGATGCCGGCAGGTATCCACTCCGGAACAATCCCAAGCTCTATACAGTATAACGGATAGTAAAGTCATTGAAGGATCCGCTATACGGGATCTCTGTCACCTCGACTCCTGTAACCCGTGCCAGGGGTGGTCCTTGCCGGCACCATTTCACCATGGAGTCCACCGCCTCTTGCTCGCCTTCGAAAAGAGCCTCCACACGCCCGTCTGACCTGTTTCGCACCCAACCGAAGACTCCAAATCGATCAGCCGCACGTTCGGTCTCCATCCTGAAGCATACCCCTTGCACCCGTCCTGAAATCAAAACGCGAACAGCCTTTTTCGCCATTTATTCCCTCCTGCAATATGTTTATCCCCAGGCATCAATATTACAAGTTTACCTTCATACAAGCTCGGCATAGACATGACAGCTTCGTAGACTTTCATGGTTAGCAGCAATCACCCCCGGGGATAAAAATAGGACCGTTTTTCTCCCCGGCCCCGGAGGTATTTGCACGGTAAAGTGAGTCTGCTGCATTACATACAGAGCTTTTTACAAAGCCGCCTACTGTATTTTCAATAGTGTTGAACCATAGATCCGGGATCAGAATTTCTGATTTTTTCCGATTGCATCAGGCATGAACAGATAAATACAGTTCAATAAAAGACCGCGGGAGAATATCCCGTGCCGCTGGGGACAAGTGATGTTATTTCGTATTACCCCTCCAGCATTTCCATCAACTCTTTTTCGCCGATCACCTTGACACCGAGTTGTTTTGCCTTGTCCAGCTTGCTGCCCGGATCTTCGCCGCAGACAACGAAATCAGTCTTTTTGCTAACAGAGCCTGAAACCGTTCCCCCTGCCGCCTCTATCTTCTCCTTTGCTTCGTTCCGGGTCATGGAGGAAAGCTTCCCGGTTATGACAAATCTTTTTCCTTCAAGTGGTTTTATTCTGTTGTCAACCCTGTCAGGGATAATTGTCACACCATGTGATAAAATCCTTTCAAGGATTCTCAGATTCTGAGAGTTCGTGAAGTAATCTTTTATACTTTTAGCGACAACAGGCCCGATCCCTTCTATTGAAGCGAGTTCATCCTGATCAGCCTTGATCAGATCGTCAAGCCCCGAATACCTCGCGGCAAGAATCTTTGCAACGTGCTCGCCCACATGCCTTATGCCCAGGGCATACAAAAACCGGCTGAAGCTTATCCTTTTTCTGAAATTAATAGCATCCACTAGGTTCCGGGCCGATTTTTCACCCATGCGGTCAAGGTCCGCCAAGGTCTTTACATCCAGTGCAAAGATATCCGAAAAGTCAGAAACAATCCCTTTTGCAACAAGCTGATCAATCAATTTCCCGCCGAGACCATCAATATCGAATCCCCCTTTTGACGCAAAATGTTTCAGATTCGCCTTCAGTTGCGCCGGGCACCCGGAATTTATACAACGGACCGCGGACTCGCCAGGACTTCTGACCACCGGAGTTTTACATGAAGGGCACCTGTCTGGCATAACGAATTCAATCTCGGTGCCGTCGCGTAATTCGATTATTGGCTTAACCACTTCAGGTATCACATCGCCTGCACGCTGGACAAAGACATGATCCCCTATTCTTATGTCTTTACGCTTAATCTCGTCCTCGTTGTGAAGGGTAGCCCTGCTGACAACCGCACCGCCCACCTCGACCGGTTCAAGCACCGCTACAGGGGTAAGCACGCCGGTCCTTCCAACCTGTACGATTATATCCTTGATCTTTGTTCTTTCCTGCGTTGCAGCGAACTTGACCGCCAGAGCCCATCTAGGACTCCGCGCAGTATTTCCAAGCTGTTCCTGCCAGTCCATCCGGTCGACCTTGACCACAACCCCGTCGATTTCGTAAGGAAATTCCTGTCTTCTTTTCTCTATATCCCGGTATGCGGAGATAACACCCTCGATATCCACCCTGAACACGGAATGAGGATTTGTCGGAAACCCGCATTTCTTTAGATACTCCATGGCACTGGTATGGCTATCGAATGAAACTCCGGCAGCATAACCGATGCCGTAGGCAAAAAACTTCAAGGGGCGCTTTGCCGTAACCGAGGAATCGAGCTGTCGCAGAGATCCCGCCGCCGCGTTCCTGGGATTTGCAAATGGAGGCAACCCCTCTTTTATCCTTACCTGGTTGAGCCTCTGGAAATCCGCGATCTCAATATATACCTCGCCGCGAACATCAATTCGTTCCGGAACATCATCTGGCAAAAACCGCAAGGGAATCTGAAAAATAGTCTTTATGTTTTCCGTTACTCCTTCACCCGTAAAACCATCCCCCCGCGTGGATGCCACAACCAGAATTCCCCTTTCATAGACTAGTTCAACTGCAACGCCGTCCATCTTAGGCTCGACATCATAATCCACGTCTGATACGGAAAGGAGCCTGCACACCCTTTCATGGAATTCGCGGATCTCTGTTTCGCCGAAAGCCTTGTCCAGACTAAGCATGGGGACTGCGTGGGCCACGGGCTCAAACCGTTCCAGGGGCGGAGACCCAACCCGCCTTGTGGGTGAATCAGGTGTGACAAGATCTGGATATTTTTTTTCGAGTTCGATCAGCTCCTGCATCATCCGGTCATATTCAGCATCCGATATGACAGGATCATCCAGAACAAAGTACCTGTAATTATGGTAATGGAGCTCTTTTCGTAACCTGTCTACCCTCTCTTTTATACTATTGTTCATCTCCGCCATTTTCCCGGCCCTGATTAAATGCGATAGATACTACTATTTCCGCAGCAAGCCTTCTTGCTTCATTGAATTCCGCAAAAGAGAACCCGGGCTTCCAGCGATCCCCTGCAAGGGAGTCTGAAACAATGAGAAGCCCCGCAGCCCTTATCCTTTTGAACCTTGCTACTGCAAAAACAGATGACAGCTCCATGTCAACTGCATGAGCACCCCTTTTCTTCCATGACTCCAGGAGACTGCGCGTCTCCCTGTAAACAGCGTCGGTCGTCCAAACGTTTTTGATACGATACTCCTTGCCCATGGCTGAAACCCGCGCGCAAATGGCCTCCATGAGCTTGATGTCCGCCGGGATTTTCTGACCATGGTCGATCCCGTAATGGCTGGAGGTGCCATCACCGCAAAAAGCTGCTCCAGGAACAACAAAGTCACCCGGGGCCAGCCCGGGTATGATCGCTCCACACCAGCCTAAAAATATTACGGACCTGACACCTCCGGCCACGAGATCCTCGCATATGACCGCGGCGTGCGGCGAACCCATGAATCCACCGGCAACCACGCAAATATCCTGAACAACAGCTATACGCCCGAGGTTCCATTGCCTGCAAAAAATACTGTGAGCCTTTTCCCGTGCCACCTTAGAAAACCAGGTCTCGATCCGGGCGAAATCCCCGGGATTCTGGACCATGACAGCAGTCCGTGGCAGGGGCAGGCCCACCGGCGGGGGACGAGGATGGATCATGGGTTCATCTATCGGCCGCATGTTTTTCATCAAACAGGATCCACGTAGCTCATTAATTCATCTTTTACTTCATCTATTATGTCATAAAGCCACATCAAGTCCTCGAGACTCAGCCTGCCAGCCTTTACAGGGGCACGGTCGGTTCCGTCTTTTTTCTTTAATATCCTCGGCCCTATCTGCAATTTAGGCTCATTCCCGTCATACTGGCATATTGATACACAAAGCCCTGTTTCCTCACACCTCCACGTCTTTAATACCTTGTCCTTTTCCGGATCGTAACCTGGCATCAATCCTCCTTGAATGAATCTTGTTGTTTTTGATTGTTCCCATAACAGCGAATCGCACGGTATCATAAAACAAGAAATTATGTCAGGAAAAGGATAAAAATCAACCTGCCAGTGAGATGGCACCACCATGTGAATACACACTTAAATAAGGCTAAAGGGGCCTTTGTGTATCTGGCTGTCGTGATGGATAGGTATAGTGGACCCCAAAAATGGGACAATATGTTAAAGTGAAAAAAACGAAACCAAG
>CAYVIE010000168.1:0-6627 GCA_964451355.1 uncultured Desulfobacteraceae bacterium | reverse complement strand
CAGAAGATAAAATTGTGCCAAAGTCGTAAAAAAGGGTGCGGAATGTACGTTAAAATAAGGAAGCTCAAGGAATTTTTCCCCGCCTGTTTCAACTATGCGCCCGCCCAAGCGGCATGGCAGATCATCGATCTTCATGGATGCAGAGCGCTTTTTTGCCCAGACAAGGGCGTCTGCAGCCATGTCCCTTTTCAACCATTTCCCTTCCTTGTACTGCTGCTGCAGTTCTTCCTGGAACCGCTTGGCGGCATTTTTGTCTGCAATATGTGGGCAGTTGCTTAACGGTATCTTTTCGGATACCACCATACTGGCAAATGCGAGGCATGTCGTGTAACCGCAATCGCCGCAGTTGGTTTTTGGAAGAATTTTTGTATATATATCTATAGCCGAAAGGGACATAATTTGTGTTTCCTCCTTTTATTCCTCGACTGTCCTGATTATTCTTTTTCAACCGGCATGAAGTATGAAAGGAACTTCAAGAACTTGATCCTGCCTCCTTTTACATCAGCATGCGTTGTTATGGTTATAAGGGGATTTCTCATCTTTGCGAGCATCTCCTTCCATATATCCGAGTCTATTTTTACGGTTATATCCGGTTTCGGGTCGAGCCTTGGCCGGATTTCCGCCACACCTCTTCGGAGGTGGATTGTATAGGCTTCCCCTGTATCGGGAAAAACAAATACCACTGTCATTACAATATCTTTGCATTTTTCTGGATCAAGATTGACAGCAAGGGCATTGAAAAAACGGTCCATGGGAATGGCATGAACCATTTCGGGAGTGGGCTTTGCTTCCTCCTTTATCACGAGCCCTTGGCCCAGTTCTGCCGCGCAAGTCAGGTAATAATGGCGTGCATTAGGGTTTGGGGCCGATTCCCCCAGCCGGGTCAGGGCTTGCACCCTTATGTCTTTTGCTATTTCGTCTTTCGGATCAAGCAAGAGGATTTTTCCTGAAAGCTCCAGGGCCCATTGGAGATCACCGGAATCCAGGGCGCGGCGCGCTGCGTCCCTGAGCCTGTCTATTCCTCCTGCAATTCCAGATAGCCGTTTTGCCGATTCCAGAGGCGGGAGGGGAAACAGGTGTGCTGGATCCCCGTCAAACCACCCGAGATATCCGCAAAAGATCGCCCGCGCGGACCAGGGAACCGTGCCGTAATATTCCTGGAGATAAGGGGAAGCAGCAAGATGCCTGGGGAGGTGTATGGATGCCGCGATTTCATCCGGCGTCATGCCCATGTTCATTTTGCGGATCGTCTGGTCGTGCACATACTGGATGGCATCCCTGTAATCTGTAAGTATTTTTCGTATTTTTCTCCGTCCTGCGACTGGTCCGGTATGGCCGGGGACCAGGAAATCAGGCTCAAGGTCGCGCATCATGTCTATGCTGTGAACCCATTGCATCACGTCGCGGTAAGCGGTCCCCCGGATGGTGTAAAGGTTGGGAAACGTTTTGTATATGTTGTCGCCGCAAAGAAGCACTCGTTTTTTAGGCAACCATACGAATATCTGGTCAGGCGTTTCCCCGGGAGCGTGGACAAGGGTGAATTTTATTCCTGCGATATCTGCTGTCATCTTATCGCTGAATGTCATATTCGGGCGAATGATTCCCACTGTGCTATCGGCGTCGAGCATGAGCCTGGGGCCGATGCCCGCGTTTACAAGGGCGGTTTCATCCAGGTAGTTTCCAAACATTCTCATGCTCCGGACAGTGATGATGGGTCGGATCACGGAAAGAATCCTGTCCAGGAGCAGGGATGTCGTCTGGTGGGCATATACCGGGATTTTCGGACTGGTCGCAAAAGCCGAAGCGCCGAACGTATGGTCAGGATGGTAATGGGTGAAAATTACAGCTGCTACAGGCTTTTTAGTGATTTTTAAAAACTCCCTTTTTACAGCCTCGGCTCTTTGAATCGATTCCATTGTGTCTACAATTATGATCCCGTCGTGCCCCTCTATCATTATCGAGTTTGCAAGGCCGAACCCGATTGCCACATAGACACCTTCGGTCACACGTTCAATCCTGGGTTTAAACTCCTTTGAATGCTCCACAAGGCCTTCGACGGTTTCAAGCTTTTTGAACAAAGCTGTGGGCGCGGTCTTTTTTACAGAATAATGATAGTATATCCCGCTTGCGGCAGCCGCCAAAATCAATAAAACGGCAAGCCCGATTCTTTTAGAATTTTTTTTGTTATCCGTCATTTTCAAGTTCTCCTTCCAGCCGTCTCATGATTTGAGCACTCCAGGGCTTGAGTCGTTTTTGAGCCATTTTTCGAGCATGGGACCGAATGAGAGTCCTTGAGCGAGTATGGAAAAGATTACTACAACATATGTTGCTGTTATTATGGTGTTTTTCGCCGGACCAGCGGGCAGTCCAAGTGATAGTGCAATGGATATACCGCCACGCAGGCCGGCCCAGGTCAGGATAGGGATGAGTTTCGGTGGCAGCTCCTGGATTTTTGCAATTACGTTTACAGGCAATGATACCGATATCAATCTTGCACCGATTATAATGGGTATCAGAAGAAGCCCGGCTGCTATGTTGGCTGGAGAGAAGGGAATCACAAGTATTTCCAGCCCGATCAGTACGAACAAGACAGCATTTAGTATCATGTCCGTCAGATTCCAGAAGGTATCGATATGGTAGCGTACTATATCTGACATAGCAAAAAGCCTGCCGTGGTTGCCTATAAGAAGCCCGGCGATAACCATGGCGAGGGGGCCAGATACCCCCAGGGCCGATGCAGCGGCATATCCGCCCGTGACAAGGGCAAGGGTTATCAGGATTTCCACCGGGTAATCATCAATCGATTTTAACAGAGCGAATGCAAGGTAGCCCGCGCATAGTCCGAAAAGGATCCCCCCGCATGTTTCCGTTGCGAACAAAAAGATTATTCCCGCGGCGCTCATTTGCCCCTTTTCAGCGGCATGAAGCAGGACGAGAAAGACGACCACAGCGAAACCATCATTGAACAGGGATTCTCCGGCTATTATGGTTTCGATGTCCTTTGGAGCCTTGGCCTGTTTGAGCATCGCCAGAACAGCTATCGGGTCAGTGGGGGAGACCAGGGCTCCGAAAAGCAGGGAATAGATGAATGGAATCTCTAATCCCAAGAGTGTAAAAATCGAATATGCGATCGTTCCCGTGATAAGCGTGGAGACAATGACCCCTGCGGTCGCCAAAAGAAGTATGATCCACTTGTGTTTTACAAGATCGTTAATGTCAACGTGAAGGGCGCCTGCAAAAAGCAGGAAACTCAGCATTCCCGATAGTAACGTTGTGTCAAAGTCGATTGAGGAAAGGATTGAGACAGCTATCGTGTCGAAGTGTATACCAGTTATTCCAAGCACGATAATGCCCAGCGAGAGAAACAGGGAGATCACAACAAGTCCGACTGCCTGGGGAAGTCCCAGGAACCTGTGATTCAGGTAGGCAAGTAGCGCTGTTGCGGTTATCAGTATTGCTGTTGTGTTAATTAATTCCATATCTATCCTATGCTTTTCGCTTTATGTTTTTTTCTGGCGAATCTCCTCCTTGCTGAAAAGAGCGATATAGTTGTGTGGTCCTGCTTTGCAGGTCTTTGTGTGACGAAATCCATAATCCGAGACAAGCCTTATCGTTTCACTTTCATCAAGCCTGATAGGTTCCGGGGGACCGGGGGGGCCTGGCTTTTTGTAGAATTCCACCACGGCAAGAAGACCAAAGGGTTTCAGTACGCGGGCGATTTCTTTTAATGCGCCATGCCCGGTTCCGTCGTATATGAGATCATGAAGGGTACAGCATAAAAGGCAAAAATCGATTTTCTCATCCATGATGGGGATATGCCTTGAAATGTCTGCGACCTTGGCATAAACATTTTTAAAACCGGCTTTATCTATTTGTTTTTTCAGTTTTCTTATTCCCTCTTCCCACAGGTCAATGGCTATGATTGTGCAGGAAGCAGGGAACCTTCGGGCGGCTTCCATGGAGTAATCCCCGGGGCCGCATGCGGCATCCAAAAATATTCCGCCTTCGGGGAGTGTCATAATATCAAAAAGTCGGTTTGTATCCATCAGTGAAAAGCTCGATTTGCCGGCTGCGATAGGTTTTTTGTTCATATCGGCCACCTTGGGTATGGATGAGACAATGAAATTTATTAATTTGTTAAATGGGGTTTTGCCGTTCCTGCCAGGTGCAAAAGGGATGCTTCAGATGAGCCGTTTTTTTATGAATTCAAATAGCTCCCGGCATGGTATGGCCCTCTTATAGCTCCTCTCATTATTAAAAATATCGATCAATGGCAACTTATTGCTGGCGTTACAGAACAGATTAGTTGATCTTTTAATGGCATGCAGAAGTGTTTAAAAGTATTAAGGCATGACTTGGGGAGGCTTTGATGGATAAATTTTTGAATATTAATGAATCTGATAATGAGCCGGATATATATGAATTCGTTCATCCGGAGCCTGATTCAACCGTTACCGCCGTGGGCGGACATTACACAGTGACAGGTGTGCATCGTATATCCATCGATGATAGTGATATCTTGTATATCTCTGGTGCAATGATGATAGATACTTCGTGTTGCGGTGTCGGTGGTTGCGGTTTTCTCATGGTTGCCGGCGAAATTGTCGCTTATGCTTCAGGGGTTGATTCATCGGGCCGTATTATTTCCAGGGTGAAAAGGATCACGAATTCCAGTCGCAGGGAATCCATACAAAAGGCCCTATCCGCTCGGCATCCATATTTCCAGGTTTCTTTTCTTTGAGGACGTGTTTTTTTGTACCTTTACCGGTTGACTTGGCATGGCATCAACTATAAGATTTTTTTATTATGAATTTGATCCGGGCAGCGGCCGACTCTCCGCCCGCATGCCATGAGCTAAAAACGGTTACAGGATTTTTGAAACATTATGTGGAGACGAGGCCATCTTTTACCTTTCCTTATCTCGGTTGCAATAGTTGCCTCTTCGCTTTATGCCTACCGAAAGCATTTTGCTTTTTTTGAGCAGTTCGAGTTAAAGACCATAGACATGCGTTTCCATGCCCGTGATGTCTTGAAACCCGGAAAATCCGTGGTGTTGGCAGTAATAGATGAAAAAAGCATAGACCGGGAGGGCAAATGGGTATGGCCGAGAAGAAAAATAGCAAAACTGGTCGACCGGCTTTCAGAAGAAGGAGCGGCTGTAATCGCCTTTGATATAGGGTTCGTTGATCCGGATGACAGGGGTGAACTTTTTACGTTGAAAAGCATTGCCAGAAAAGTAGCTGACCTTGGGATTTCTGATGAAAATCTTATGACTTTTATAAACAGCCTGATCAAGAGGGCTGACAATGATGCAATTCTTGCGGATGCGATTAGAAGAAGCAGGGCGCCGGTTGTTCTGGGTTATTTTTTTCAGATGACCCCGGAGCAAACAGCCCATACCTCGGTAAAGCAGAGGGAGATACAATCTGAATCCATATTCGGTTCTGAATTTGACCGGATTCATTTCCAGTCCGAAAAGGCATTTAATGTCGATCTTTATACTGCGGACCTTCCAGAAGCGAATATCCCCAAAATCGCCAATGCCGCTTCATACAGTGGTTTTTTCAACATGTTTCCCGATTCAGACGGCGTTATAAGAAGAATACCCGGCGTAATAAGATATGAAGACTACCTGTATGCTCATCTTTCCCTCAAGGCTTTGTCCGCATACCTGAATGCACCTCTTGAAATTGATGTGTCTGATTACGGCGTTTCCAGAATGAGCGTGGGGGAACGTAATATACCCGTGGATGAATATGGTCGCATCATGGTTAATTACAGGGGCGGGGCATATACCTTTGAGCATATTTCCGTGACGGATATATTGAATAAAAAGATTGATCCAGCACGTATAAAGGGAAAGATCGTCCTCGTAGGAGTCACTGCGGTTGGTATATATGATCTCAGGGTTACTCCATTTGATAAGATTTTCCCGGGAGTGGAGGTCCATGCAAACCTGATAGATTCTGTCCTGTCCGGTGATATTTTGTACAAGCCTGTATGGGCTGATATCCTGGAGATTGTTATCATGGTCTTTTCCGGAGTTTTCCTGGGGTTGCTGATACCGAGGATACGGCCTCTTGCGGGAGCTTTACTGGCCGCATCTGGGATTACCGTTTATATCTTTTTTTGCCAGTATCTTTTTTCTGCCCATTGCCAGGTGTTGGGCATGGTTTTTCCTGTCTTTGTGATGATGTTCACCTATCTGGTGCTTTCGCTGTATCGTTTTCTTGTGGAAGACAGGCAGAAACGGTTCATCAAGAATGCGTTTGCCACATACCTTTCTCCTGCTGTTGTAAACCAATTAATTGAATCCCCTGAAAAACTTGTCCTGGGCGGGGAAAAGCGCGAAATAACCGCTTTCTTTTCGGATGTGGAGGGATTTACAACAATTTCGGAAAAGCTCGGTCCTGAAGCCCTGGTGGAGCTGTTGAATGATTTTTTAACTGAGATGACCGATATAATCCTGGAGCATGCGGGGATGGTGGACAAGTTTGAAGGTGATGCCATCATAGCAATGTTTGGTGCCCCGAATGAGTTGCCAAAACACGCAGAGGCCGCCTGCCTGGCCGCTGTGGCGATGCAGGAAAGACTCGATGTATTGCGTCCTTCCTGGGAGGAATCCAA
>CAYVIE010000167.1:0-6633 GCA_964451355.1 uncultured Desulfobacteraceae bacterium | reverse complement strand
CCCCAAAGAACTTACGATGGATCACTTGATCCCTCAGTCAAGGGGAGGCAAAAGCAACAAGGGCAACCTGGTGCCATGCTGCAAGGAATGCAATACAAAAAAGCATTCACTTCTGCCCATGGAATGGGAGGAATACATGGAAAAAATAAAAAAACACATCCCGTAAGCTTTTCTATGCTGCCGGCAATCACCCCGGCATGGACTCACGGCCTTTTTTAACGCGGTTTTCCGCCTGTTTTAATGGTAAAGCAGGTACATCAACACTTCAGCAAGGAGGCAGCCGCAATGAAAAACATAGTTTGCAAGATTATCCTGTTTTCAGCCGCCGCTTTCATCTATACCATGACAGCGGCCGATATCACCCATTGTGCTGACCCCTTTTCTCTCTCATCAGAGGCATTCGAAAACCAGACCCGCATACCTGATCGCTTCACCTGCAAAGGAGCAGACAAATCGCCGCCACTTCTCATAAAAGGCACGCCAAGGAGGGCGAAATCTCTCGCGCTCCTTGTGGACGACCCGGACGCCCCGGCAGGCAGGTTCATCCACTGGGTGCTGTTTAATATCCCTCCCGGAACAAAACGCATCCCTGAAGGCGCCAGCAGGTCGTCACTTCCGGCCGTAGCAAAAGAAGGCAAAAACGATTTCGGCAAAACAGGATACAACGGCCCCTGCCCACCGCCGGGCAAACCCCATCATTACAGGTTCACCCTCTATGCCCTTGATACTGCAATAAATCTCCCGGCCGGCGTCACCACAGCCGAAGAACTCGAAGCGGCCATGACCGGCCATATTATCGCTGAATCACGCTTAACAGGGATATTTTCCAGGTAAACCTCATGGGGCACACCGGCCTGTGATCCCATGCGGCCGGATTCATGGGGGCCGTTTGCCCTAGAACATCCCCAAGGGCCTGCAGAAAGTATATGTGAAAGGATCTACAACAGTCGCCTTGAAAGCCGGGCCCAGGTTACCGCCCAATGCTGAAAAAGGCGATGAAACTATAAACACGGCGGCTCCACCGATGGTTGCGGCTAACCCCAGGGGCCTGGCGGCACAAATGTCAACCAGCATCAGCCCGCCTGTATCTGTGGCTACGGCCTGGAAGTCATCTACTGCAAATACCGCCTGGGCACCAACCAGGAAAACGGATGCGGCAACAACAATGGTGATTACTGACTTTTTAATCTTCATCCTGTATCCTCCTTTTTTTCCGGGAAACCCGCGCCCTTGCCGGCTTGATCTTCCAGCCTCTTTGTGATCCAGTCTGCCACCATGGGCCAGACCTCCCTTTGTGCTTCCTTGCTCACAACCATGCCCACGTGATCATAATCCTTGCAAAATCCGGACGATTTTCCAAGAACAACAAACTGCTTATCCCTGGCGCCCAGCAGGTCATAAATAATCCGGCAGCCCCTGGGCGGATCGTTTTTATCCCTTGCGGCTGCAAAAACCAAAGCGGGTACGTCGATACTGCCCAATCCTTTCTCGTATTCAAATCCCTGTCCTGAAACCCACTTGCCGGAAAGGCTTTTCCACCCGATTATCTCCAGGATCTCGGCCGCGGGTTCAGGCTCAGGCCCCAACCCCAGCAATGGGGCGGGAAGCCTTCCTGCGAGCCTGAGCACGATCTTTAAAACCCATGCAAGGGGCGGAATCTTGAGATAGGTGTCGCCGTACGTGATCTGGCTCCCGAACGTTACCACACCCGCGGTTTTTTCAATACTAAGCCATCCTGCGGAAAGAGCGCCGAGCACATAGAGGCCGCCAAAGGAATGCCCTATCCAGAACGCCTTTTTCCCGGTCATTTCTTCCACGTGGGATTCGATTGCAGGCAGATCGAACTCCATGTGATCCTGGGCGCGTATTTTCGAAAAATTATCTTTGGGTGAAAAGCCATGTCCGCGCAGTTCAGGAATAAAGACATCAAACCCCAATGACGCAAGATATGGCCCCATGCCTATCCCCTTGTCCGAGACCCAGAACTTCCTGTTGGCATAGCTGCCGTGTACAAGGATCACCGGTGCCGGTTCCCTTTGCCGGGGTTCAGGAGGCACGATCCTTGTGACTGCTATCCTTGCGCCATCAGCAGATACGATCATTCCGGTTGTCATATGATCCTGGATTTTCACCAATTTCCCCCATTTTCCAGAAACGCGTCAAATCCCATAGAACCCGGCGCGTTACTGGTTGAATTTCAATGTAAATCAAAAGAGTTATATTATTTTCTACTGTTCATATCTCCTTGACATGGGATAGAATACAATCTACATGGAATTTTATGGAAAACCATGCAGATCGCATTATTGATCCGATATTAAACTCTTTTGCAGGACAGCGTCAATCCCAAGTATTTTTTATTCATTAAATACCTGGACAAGGAGCGTTTTATGAAAATTGAATCCATCTGCGATTGTTTGCGGTGCAGGGGGAGCAACAATGTCGGCTTTATCTCCACCCGCATCGCAGGAACCGACGGTGTTTCCCTTGAAACCATGAAGTGGGCCAACGTATTCGCCTGCGAAGGCTTTGAGTGCTTCTTTTTGGCAGGGGAACTCGATACTCCGCCGGAACGCTCCTTCACTGTTCCCAAGGCCCATTTCAAGCATCATACGATCCGGGATATATACAACAACTGCTTCGGGGTCAGACACAGGAAAAGGGGTATCACCCAGAAGATAATGCAGATTAAAGAAGAACTAAAGGATGCTGTCTACGATTTCACCGGCCGCTTCGACATAAACATCCTCGTGATTGAAAACGCCCTTACAATACCATTGAACATCCCCTTGGGCATTGCTCTGACTGAATTCATCTCAGAGACAGGGATGCGTGTCATCGCTCATCACCATGATTTTTTCTGGGAAAGAACAAGGTTCCTGACCAATGCCGTATGGGAATATCTCAACATGGCGTTCCCGCCGCACCTTCCTTCCATATACCACGTGGTGATCTGCTCATCGGGTCGAAACCAGCTGGGCTTGCGCACAGGTATATCAGCAACACTTATACCAAACGTCATGGACTTTGAGAATCCGCCCGCCCCCCCGGACGAGTACGCATCCGATGTCAGGGAAGCCTTTGGAGTAAGGGACGACGAATTTTTCATCCTGCAGCCGACAAGGGTCGTCAAAAGGAAAGGTATCGAGCACTCCATAGAGCTCGTACACAGGCTGAACAGGGAAGGACTCAAGGCGAAACTGATAATATCACATGCATCAGGCGACGAGGGTTTCGGGTACGAAAGGCGGATACGGGACTATGCAAAAATAATGAATGTCGAGACAATTTTCGTATCCCAGAGGATAAACGAACATCGCGGCCACACAAAGGACGGAAAAAAGATTTACACCCTGAACGATATATATCCCCATGCTGATCTTGTGACTTATCCCTCAACCTTCGAGGGTTTTGGAAACGCATTTCTCGAGGCCATCTATTTCAAGCGGCCGGTGGTGGTAAACACCTATTCCACTTACACGGTGGACATCAAGCCAAAGGGATTTGATGTGATCGAAATAGACGGCTACGTGACAAACGAGGCTGTAAGGGAGACCATAAAGGTCCTTTTAAACCCCACCTACATGCAGCATATGGTGGAGCACAACTATGAAACCGCGCTGCGCTTCTACTCGTATGCGAACCTGAAGCAGAAACTATCCGCCATTATCAATGAAATATCCCCGTGCAGGCATGTTACCTACTCGAGGGATGATGCTGAAGCCGAGTGCCGGCAGTTTTTGCCAACCAGCAAAACCCTTTGAGCAATGACCGGATCCGGGCCCGTGCGCTTACCCGCGTGAGTGACTGTGAGAATAATGCTAAAGGCGCTGTCCATAAGAAACTTCGCCATAATCGATGACGCAGCCATAAGGTTTTCCCCCGGCTTTACGGTTATAACCGGTGAAACCGGTGCCGGCAAATCAATCCTTGTGATGGCTTTGCGCCTTCTCCTGGGCGAACGAGCCGATTCATCCATGATAAGAAGCGGTGAGAAACAAGCGGAGATCGACGCTGTTTTTGAAGTGGATCCCGCAAATCCGGCCGCTTTGGTCCTGGAATCCCTGGGATACGAGCATGACGGCGAAATCCTCGTAAGAAGGGTTCTTTCTGCAGAAAACAGGCACAGGGCATTTCTGAACGGAAGGCCGGCCACGATGCAGATCATCTCATCTGTCACCAGGAACCTTGCGGGAATATCAGGCCAGCATTCACACCAAAGGCTTCTGGACGAGAAAGAACACGCCGCTGTCCTGGACCGCTTCGCGGGCATCGAAAACCTGAGAAAAGATATAGCAGCCTTACGCGAACAAATTTTAAAGGATGCAAAATCCCTTGAAAATCTTTTGGAGGCATCAAGGTGCCATGATGAACGAATGGAACTCCTGGAGTTCCAGGCCCGGGAGATAGAAGAGGCAGCCCTCGTCCCCGGCGAAGACAAGCAACTGCAGGAAGAAGCCGGGATGCTCAGAAACGCGGAACTGCTCAGGGAGACGACCCGCAGGGCAGCATACGAACTTTACGAGCAGGAAGGTGCAGTATCAGAAAGGTTACGGGTCACAATAAAAGAGATTTCAAGTGCCGCAAGGCATGATCCCGGGCTCGAGCGTTTTGCATCTGCCCTTGCCGGTGCCGCCGACAGTATCGACGAAACCGCAAGAGACCTTTTCAATTATTCTGAAACCTGCGAATTCGATCCCCAGAGGCTTGCGGATATCGAAGCAAGGCTTGAACTCATAAACTCCCTGAAAAGAAAATACGGCCGCACCATCGAAGATGTCCTTATGCGGAAAAAAGAAATAGCCGCTGAAATGGAAAAGGCCAGGTCCGGCCAGGAAGAAATAAAAGAGTTGTCCGCGCGGCTTGAAACAGCAAAAAAAAGGCTGGTTGAGCTGGCCTCGGATCTCGGCAAAAAAAGGCTGTCTGCTTCCCGGGATTTTTGCGCGGCCATGGAAAAGGCCCTGGCAGAGCTCAATATGCCGGAAACGGTTTTCCGGGTAAAACTTGAAAAGATCCGGGCCGGCCGCATGTCATGTGAATGGGTGTGCAGCCCTGATGGATTCGAAATAACTGAAAACGGAATGGAAGAGGTATCGTTTCTCTTTTCAGCAAACCCCGGGGAGGAGCCCAAACCCCTGTCACGCATCGCGTCTGGCGGGGAACTTTCAAGGGTTGTGCTTGCCTTCATGTCGATTCTCGCCGGAATCGAGCCTGCAAGGACCATGGTGTTCGACGAGGTGGATGCAGGCATAGGCGGCGTTACAGCGGACGTGGTGGGAGAAAAGCTTTTCTCCCTTTCTGCTACCCATCAGGTGATATGCATAACTCATCTTGCCCAGATCGCCCGTTTTGCAGAAAACCATCTCAAGATCACAAAGATCATTGAAAAGGGCAGAACGGTCACCCGGATTCATCCCCTTGCCTCAAGGGACGAAAGAGCAAAAGAGATTGCAAGGATGATAGGCGGCGCAAGCAAGACAGAAGCATCCTTGCAACACGCAAAAGAACTTATAGACTCGGCCCGAAGTAGATAAATTGATGGCCCGGGGAGGTGGTCAAGATCAAAAACTGAACCCCGCCTCGGCAAATGGACCGGAAAAATCCACATCCACATCCAGGTCGTCCTCGGAAATATCATAGGAATCATACCTGTAGCCCGCTGCAGCAAAAACAGGGCCCGCAAGATCATACTTTATCCTGCCCATAAGACTGTAAACCGAATCTCCTCCGTAGGCGGCACCCCTGGCCTCGGCTTCCAGGGCAAAGGATGAAAACGGAGAAAGGCGCACCCCGATGTAGGCCATGGGGACCGGGAAAGTCACGGATTTCTCGTCCCTGCTCGCTCCCTGCTCCACCCAGGCTTCTGCATCGATTATCCTGACATTGAGACCAAGTTCTACATCCATGCCCTCGAAAGTAACGGTCTCAAGGAACGGGATGCCATAGTAGAGACCGATATCATAGGTGTCGAGCCTGAGTTTCGACTCGAAGGGAACCGACGCTGTCACCGTGATATCACCGAAATCGAAATCAAAGGCGCGCGTGGTCTTTTCCTGGTATTCAAGGGGTGTTGCCGCAAGATAGATGTTCGGCAAAAAAGCCGGAAGCTCCAGCTTGAGGCGCCCGGAAAGTGCTGATTCTGTATCGTATCCAAGATCATGATCCAGATCGAGGCTGTCTCCCTTGTACGAAACAGGCCCGCCCGGGGAAGCTCCCCATCCTCCTATGGCCGCTTCCACATCCACGAGAGGCATGGCATAAACACCACTGCCGGCAGTAAAACCAAAGAACCAGAATATGAAAAAAAAGAAAAAAAATTTTTTCATCTCGCACCTCCAGGTTACGCGATTATCTTCTGCATATGGGACCGGGTTCCGGAACAGGGTAAAACCTGTTGCATTGCCATAACACTTTACCGTGAAAACACCTCCAGGGTCGGGATGAAAAAAGCCTTGTTTTCATGCCCGGGGGTGATTGCTGCTAATTATGAAAGTTTATGCTATTCAAAAAAAGGTAAACCGACCCGAATTCGTCATGTTTAATTATTTCTTGCATAATTTCAAGCTGGTTTTAATATCGTGTTGTTAGTACGTGAAATGTCCTGTTGTAATAGCAAATGAATTGTCCGGTTCA
>CAYVIE010000166.1:0-6704 GCA_964451355.1 uncultured Desulfobacteraceae bacterium | reverse complement strand
GGTTCGAGTCCTCTCTTCGGCACCATTCTTTATTTTCAGGCGTTTTGCCTAACCTCCAGATTATGAATTTCTCGTATGTTTCCTGCCAGTAGTGCTTGCTGCCTATGAGGGTGTTTGCTGCAAACGATGAAAGTTTTCGTAGCAGCCAATGAACCGTGGGCGGGATGATTCAATCTCGGCTCCGGAATTATTCGGGCAGGATATCTGCAACCAGCTCTTTCATTCTTATTACATGGCTTCCCTCCCAGTATACCCGCCTGCATGTCACACAGTATCTGAAATTTTTGACATTATCTTTTATTCTTTCCGGTATGTTTAAAGTGAGTTCGTTTGATACCGCTTCATCAAGAAGGGTGTTGCAAACCAGACACCGGCAAAACAATGACACCATAGCTTTCAAATCAAGGTCTTTTATTACCTGTTTTGCCTGAATCCCGGGACTGGTTGATATTATCAGCAGCACACGCTCAAGGCATTTTCTCTTGGCAAGCATTTTGTCCCTGGTCAGCAATATCCTTTTTTCTGACAGCGCTATCTCCACAAGCTGATCGTCGTTATAATGCCGGTCATAGAGAGTATCAAACCCCAGCATCCTGAGGTATTTTACAAGCTTTCCAAGATGAACGTCACAAATAAAACGTGGCTTACGCCTTGGTGCTTCTTTCACCCGTGTTACAGAGGATATATCGAACCGTTCAAATACGGGGTACAGTGCCACCCTGTCTCCGGGGTTCAATATATGATCAAGTCCACTTGAAACCCCGTTTACTAATACGAGATCGATATCATGGGGTTGAATCCCTAACGCGGCAATCAGATCATTGACAGTGGAGATGGGAATACCGGCCTGGAAAAGATTGCTGCTATCATCTGTAGTTGTTAATAATTTGTTTCTTTGTTGTCTTTGATTTTCACAAATAATCTTGTCGCTGGTTGGGATTAGAATCCGGAACGTGGATTTCCTCAAGGGGAGGGGGAGCTTATCTGATAGTTCCTCATAACATCTGATATTTATAACATTATTCATGGAAGTCCTCCTCCGTATGGCAATAGGGGTTTTCACGGTAAAGCCCGTCTGCCCCTTGACGCTGCGCCGTAAAGCGGCTGGCCTTACCCGTACCTGAAGCACGCCTCGCCCCTGCCTGGCTTGTGACGCCTTGCTTGTTGAGCTTTTTACAAAGCCGTCGAGTGTATTCTCAATTGAGTTGAACCATTGTTTTTTGAGGCAACGTTTCGATTTTCCCGTGAAAGCACCTCAAGGTCCAGGGTAAAAACAATCCTGATTTCATGCCCGGTTGTGATTACTGCTAACCATGAAATGATTGCTATTACATCAGTTTCCGGCTCTGGGCAGAGGCTGGCTGGTTGTTCAAACACTTGAATATTTTCATATTGACGTTGTTCAATTTTAGACTTAAAAATTTATATTAAGTATATTTCAAAAAGGTTGCAACATATTGTTTTCAATCAAGATCGAGATCTTTGATGACGATACCTGGCAAGCTCATACCCGCCATTTATGATAATCTCGTAAAAGCAAAAAATGCTTTTTGCAACACGGGGAGAGATTCCCATCCCCTGCTAACCGCGTTAGTTTTTTGTAACAATGTTGTTTTTTACCGATCCATGAGAAAAAAACATGTATCGCGCGGTCGAAGATTAATTATGACTACTACAAGGGCATGGCAATGGAAGACATAGGAATCTCCAAACAAAACCGTATCAAGGTGTACTTTGTAAAACTTTGCAATAATGCAATACAAGCATTATTTCTTGTAGTCCTGGCATGGATATTATGTGTTGTTTTGTTATATATTACAGACATGATGTGGAACCTATACCTGCAGACTCCCATGGGGTCACGATTTGTACGGGCATTCCCTGAAGAATCCACGGCGATAGACCATCTTTTCTCTTATGATACCATCTATTTGGGAATGGATCTTGTTCGTTTCTCTTTTTTGATCTGCATCGGATCTGCTTTTATTTGCAGATCTCTCCACATTAGCCGCCATTTTTATTACTCAATGACTTTGCCGGCAAGATTTGTCATATGGGGAGGAGGGCTTGCGGCTGTAATGACATACCTGATATCCATGGAATATGGATTCCACAGTTACGTGCTGACCTTTTTAATATGCCTGATTCCAACAGAATTATTTCTGGTATATTCCTTCAGATACGCAGACGACACCCTGCCTGAGTTTGGCGATATAGTATCCTTCATTATCCGCACGGTTAAGCTGCTATGGGAAAAAGCGCTTGAGCTTCAGAGTTGATGGACTCGTAAAAAAGCGTTTTTCGCTTTTTACCGTGAAAACACCTCCAGGGCCGCGGAGAGGGCCAGACCTCTTTTCATGCCCGGGGGTGATTGGCGCTAATCATGAAAATTTACGGGATCATCATATACAGAACATCATACCGGTTTGATGCCTTAACGGTGAAATGAATTTATTGAAAAAGAGGGCCGGGCTAGACACCCGACCCTCTTTGTTTATGGCTTGTGGCGCGCCCGGCAGGATTCGAACCTGCGACCTACGGATTCGTAGTCCGGCACTCTATCCAGCTGAGCTACGGGCGCCTTGCAAATCGGGTTCTTTTTATGCGATCATTTGATCAATGTCAATGGAAAGATTGTGACAGGCTGCTTTGGAAACAAATTATTCAATTTTTGTCTAGAAAATATAATGGGTTATTATGATTATGAATGATACTTTTTTCATGCGGGCAGCACTGTATGAGGCATCTATCGCGATGAAGATGGGAGAGGTTCCGATCGGGGCTGTTCTTGTGGATGTTGATGGCAATATTATTGCGTCTGCTGGAAACAGATGCATTTCCATGTCTGACCCTACCGCACATGCCGAAATCCTGGCCATTCGCCATGGGGGCAAGGAAATAGCCAACTATCGCTTGTTAAAGACAACCCTCTATGTTACGGTTGAGCCATGTCCCATGTGCATGGCTGCAGCTGTTCATGCAAGGATCAAAAGGCTTGTGTATGGTGCCATAGACCCGAAATGGGGGGCGGCGGGATCTGTCTACAATATGGGATCGGACGGACGGTTGAATCATAAAATCGAGATCAGATCCGGGGTGCTCGAAAATGAATGCAGAAAGATTATTCAGGATTTTTTCAGAAGCAAAAGACAGGCTTCATAATTGAATTACTCGGCTTTGATAGTAAAGATAAGATCGGTATGTGGTGGTTGTTGATTTATTGCATGAGAATATATGTGGTAACTATCTAAAAAATAAAGGAGAATCGTAAAGTTGGCTTCGATAGTGGTTGTAGGGACCCAATGGGGGGATGAAGGAAAAGGGAAAATCGTTGATCTTCTGGCAAAGGATGCTGATTTTGTTGTCAGGTTCCAGGGCGGCAACAATGCAGGTCATACAATGGTGGTAGATGGCGAGCAGTTCATAAGCCATCTGATCCCCTCCGGGATACTTCAGCAAAAAATATGTGTTATCGGGAATGGGGTCGTAGTGGATCCAGGGGTGCTCATTGAAGAAATAGATTATCTTGGCCGTAAGGGTATAAATGTCAGTCCCAGGTTGCTCAAGGTAAGTGAAAAAGCTCATATAATTATGCCTTACCACAAAGCCTTGGATCAAGCACGCGAGGCAGCCGCAGGGAAGGGCGCAAAGATAGGCACGACAGGCCGTGGCATAGGACCTTGTTATGAAGATAAGGCTTCTAGAAAAGGAATCAGATTCGTTGATTTCATGGATCCTGATATAGAAAAAAAGATAGAGAAAAATGTGAAGGAAAAGAATTTTATTCTTGAAGGACTTTATGGTGCGAAACCAGTGAGTGCAGATGAAATAATAAAAGAGTTTAAAACATACCGCGAACGCCTTTGGCCCTATGTCGCCGATATCTCTGTAATGATTGACCAGGCCGCATCTGAAAAGAAAAACATTCTATTCGAAGGAGCGCAGGGGACTCATCTTGATATTGATCACGGGACATACCCGTTTGTAACATCATCCAATACAGTAGCGGGAAATGTTTGTTGCGGAGCAGGTGTTGGGCCTGGAAGAATAGACAGGATTCTTGGTATTGTAAAGGCCTATACAACAAGGGTCGGCAAGGGACCTTTCCCTACAGAGCTTTTTGATGAAACGGGCGAATCTATTCAAAAAAAGGGCGCGGAGTTCGGGGCTACAACCGGAAGAAAACGAAGATGCGGCTGGCTGGATACGGTTCTTTTACGAAATGCGGCGCGCCTGAATGGTTTGACCGGCCTTGTTGTAACGAAACTGGATGTTTTATGTGGTTTTGATTCCCTGAAGATATGCACGGCATATCGTTACAAGGGACGAAAACTTGTAGACTTTCCTGCAAGCCTGAATGTACTTTCTGAATGTGTCCCTGAATATATAGAGGTGCCCGGATGGAAGGAGGATATTTCAACGATCAGGAATTACAATGAGCTTCCTGAAAATACGAGGGGATATCTTCACAAGCTCGAAGAACTGACCGGCGTGCCTGTTGTCATTATCTCAGTGGGACCCGGACGACAGGAAACAATAATAATTGAACCGCCGTTTTAATCTCCAGGCCGCATAATTTTTTTAATTTTTTTGCTATATTCTTTTTATTATGTTGACATTCATTCTATTAAGTGAGACATTTATTATTAATTTACAGACTAATTATCTGTGAAATGACAAAGTATGCGTTCCGCCAACTTTTTCATTGACACCGCCCTGAAAAGCATTTAAGTAGGGCAGTCAGTCGGGACGTGGCTCAGTCTGGCAGAGCACAGCGTTCGGGACGCTGGAGTCGCTGGTTCAAATCCAGCCGTCCCGACCACGAAGCCGCACAAATAGCAGATATAATTGATGCGGTTATATTAATTCATTTATATATATTTTAAATTATTTCATGTATCACTCTTTTATATTAAGATTTTACGCCCTCACCGTATTGACCGGCCCTAGGCGTTATCAAAAGTTTATTTCCTATGAGTATACCCAAGGGTAAATCCCAGAACATATTCTTTTTCATGCCTTTAAGGATAATTATGTATCGCCTCCACCGCCGCATTCCATCCCATACAATAGGAGTATATTGTTTTGAATAAGAATTCATTTGTTACAACCAAACGTGTCAATTGTTCATTCATTGTTGTTCTGCTCATCTTCTTTTTCCTCTGGTTTTCATCGTTTTCGGTTCCAATTTTGTGCGCAAAGGAGAAAGAAAAGGCTGGTACAGGTGTTTCGGCGCAACCACCTGAAGTCGCTGCTATTGTTAACGGACAACCTATATATGCCGCTGAAATCGAGCGACAGATTTCTATGATAAAACAGCGATATGAAAAAATGGGTATTCCGGCTGATGAAAATATGCTCAATAAATTAAGAAAGCGTATTCTGGATAATTACATCAGCAAGGAACTCTTGTACCAGCAGGCACAACACCTTGGTATAAAAGTAGATCCAGCCAGGATCGAAGAACAAATCGACTCTATTCGTTCCCAGTTCACAGATGAGGCTGAATTCAAGAAAGAATTGTCGAGCGTTGAATTAACCGAACAGAAGTTAAAAGAACAGATTATACAAAACCTTGCCATTCGGGATTTGATTGATCAAGAGATAGCAGGAAAGATAAAAATTTCCGATGCAGACATCAAAAATTATTATGAAGCCCACAAGGATGAATTTACAGAGCCGGAACAGGTCAGAGTCAGGCATATACTAGTCAAGGTGGCTCCGGATGCCGGTGACGAGGAAAAGGCGGCCGCCCGAAAAAAGATCGAGGGTATCCAGGCCCGTCTGAAAAAAGGAGAGGATTTTGCTTCTCTTGCCAAGGCTTATTCAGACTGCTCCAGCGCAAAAAACGGTGGTGATCTCGGTTTTTTCTCCCGCGGTCAGATGGTAGATAAGTTTGAAAAAGCAGCATTTGCACTGAAACCCGGCCAGATGAGTGATATAGTAGAGACCAGGTTCGGATATCACATTATATTATGTGAAGAAAAAAAACCTGTTAAGCTCCTTTCATTGGATGATGTAAAGGATGGGATAGCAGAACAATTCAAGAAAGAAAGAGTAGTGGCGAAGCTAGGGCCATATATCGAAGATTTAAAAAAGAAGAGTACAATTGAAATCAGGGTACTACCTTCTGAGCAGGATATTAAAGAACAGCCCATCAATAAGTGACGGGTTGTTTGTGGGCGCCCGGGCAAATGAATTATCCGGGCTGATTTATTGTTTTATGTTTTAAGTAAAAGGAGGAATGAGTCTTGGCTAAGGGAACAGTGAAATGGTTCAACGAGAAGAAGGGTTATGGTTTTATTTCCCAGGAAGAGGGTAGAGACGTTTTTGTCCATTATTCAGCCATAACCGGGTCCGGTTTCAAAACTTTAAACGAAGGTGAAGAAGTGACATTTGATATCGAGGAAAATGATAGAGGCCCGGTCGCCAAAAATGTTGTTCGCAGTTCTTCGTATTAAATGAATGTGTCAGACGATAACAATATTGATTGAATTCCGGCAATGTGCCGGATAAACCGATCTTATCGGTATCATCCGGTAAGGTCATGTAAACCGTTTGGATGCGTAAGCTTTAACAAAGAAATTTAATCGAGCATATACAGCAAAAGCTTATTTGCCTCCAAGCACGGAACTTATTTTATTTTTTTCAAGGAGGAAATTATTTTGGCAACAGGAACAGTGAAGTGGTTCAACGAGAAGAAG
>CAYVIE010000165.1:0-6727 GCA_964451355.1 uncultured Desulfobacteraceae bacterium | reverse complement strand
TCGTAGGGGCGGGGTTTATCCCCGCCCGTTTGCAGAATGCAGGTTATACCGGCGCGATGGTGTAAACAAACAGAGTATGTCTGGCCATCCAGACAAGTCTAAGCATATGTGTTTATAACTAAAATTGCACGGTACGAAATAATTTGCCTTCCCCGAAACAAGCTTTTCCCGTAATGAGATTTTTTATAAAAATCCACTAGTTCCCGTTACGGATTCAGGTTAATTTTATCCTGATGATAAATCCTTCAGCGTCAGACTCCGGAGAACGTAAGGGCTCCTTTGCCGAGAATATCATGGAGGTGCAAAACCCCTAAAAGCCTCTTGTTATCGTCCACTGCGGGCAGGACTGTAATCTGGTGTTTCTCCATGAGATTCAACGCGTCATACAAGGGAGTGTCCGGCGATATCATCTTGGGAGATCGCGTCATCAATTCACCGGCTTTTTTTTCTTTTATCGGGATACCCCGTACCACCATCCTCCTCAGGTCTCCATCGGTTATTATTCCGACAAGGGTACCGTGTTGATCGACAATAAATACCGTTCCGAGTCGCTTGGCATCCATTTCTAAAAGAGCTTCGGTCATGGGCGTTTCCTGGGTTACCTTGGGGACCGAGCCGGCTGTCAGCATAATGTCGGCAGTTTTATATGAAAGTCTTTTCCCGAGATTCCCCCCTGGATGATATTTCTTGAAATCCTCGGGGGAAAATTTTCTTTTTTCTATAAGAACCACCGCCATGGCATCGCCCATTGCAAGCTGGGCTGTTGTGCTTGCCGTCGGGGCAAGCCCAAGCGGACATGCCTCCCTTTCGACTCCTACGTCTATGACAATGTCACTCATTTTTGAAAGGGTCGAATGGGGATTCCCACAAAACGCAATAATGGGGCATCCTGTTTTCCGGATACTGGGCAGGAGAATATTTAATTCATCCGTCTCGCCGCTGTTTGAAATGGCCAGAAAGACATCAGAAGAGGAGACGATTCCAAGGTCGCCATGCATGGCCTCAACCGGGTGTAGAAAAATGGCGCGGGTTCCGGTGCTGTTGAGCGTGGCTGCTATCTTACGGCCTATGAGTCCTGATTTGCCGATGCCCGCAATGATTACACGCCCTCTTGAGCTGTATATGAGATCTATCATGCGGTTGAATCCCGGTCCTAATTTATCGATCAGGCCCAGGATACCCTCTGCCTCGATTTTCAGAACTTCGATAGCCTTGTCGATATACATGGCGGTTTCCCGGTATTTTTTTGTGCCTTGAGATCAAGCGAAATTGATTGATGCAAGTTATTGGAACAATACTCACTTCATGAATTTCAATCACTTGTCTATCATGCCCATTGTGAAGCTCCAGTGCAAGGTTTTCTTCGATTTGCCGCATACGGCTCTGGTTGTGGGGTTATACTTGCGGCTTTCATATGGGGTATCCATGCGGTTTTATGGCCTTAATTCCGGTCCATCCGAGTGTTATTTCAAGATCAAAAGGCTTGACATGCAAAGTCATGATGATGTATAGGGCCGAGACGATTTTATCCGTTTTTCGTGTTGACTTCAGGCTCCGGCGGTGTTTGGCAAAATCAGCCATGCCCTGAAGAGCCATTGTAGTCGCTGGTTACCACGGAAAACAGATAGCCCGTAGATTTATGCGGGCTTTTTATTTTTCTGATTAAACGTGCCGGATCTTTTTTTTGGGAAGTTGTTTCGGAATAACCTGTAGTGCTTATAAGTCTGTACTCAAACTAATGATAAACGTTTAAAGGAGGGAATCGATCAATGATTTGCCAGACAACAAGAAAGGGCGTTGAATGTGCTTTTATGACCGCAGATGGATGTACCTACAACGGTGGCACCTGTCATCCGGTCGTGGATGATTGTGACGGTTGCAACAGGAAGCTGGAGCATGAGGGAAGCTGGTTTTGTTCTTCCTGCCCCGAACCGGCCAAGAAATGGAAAAATGGACCATGCAACATGGCTACTCATGTCAAGACCGGAGTAGCCGAGCAGAAGATGAAAGTTAATCCGCTCAAAGCCTCCAAGCGCCGCTGATCGGGTTTTACTGCTCAGAGGTTTGGTGATTATAAGCGCCGGAAGTGGCTGTTTCGTCATTTCCGGCGTTTTTTTCATGCGCTGCGTTTGCTTTTTTGAAACATTCCTGTACATGAACAGGAGCAATAAGCTAAAGGTATAGGGATTGCGGTAGTGAATATTTTTTTACCGCCCTGTTCCATCGTTTCCTGTAAGCCGATCTCAGAACGTCAGAATTCATACCCTGCTTTGCCCTGTCGAAATCGATGAAATAGATCTTGTCGTCGTTTGTCACAAGGATATTTCCAGGGTGCAAGTCCACATGGTATATCCCGATTTTAGAAATTTTGTTTATGTAAAACGAGATTTTTTCCATCAGGATATGAATCCTTTCGGGTTGAGCCACGGCGATCTGGACCAGGGTTGAAGCTTTCTCTATTTCTTTAGTGACGATCCAGCACCTGTAAAAGACCGATCCTCTTACGATGGATGTGACCGGCTCGGGTACGGGGATTCCCTCGTGCTTTAAAACCCCCAAAATTTCAAGTTCCTGTACAGACCTGTATTTTGAAAAAAATTTCAGGTAGGTCCTCTTGTTAACTTTCGCGATCAGGCCGCCCCGCAAGTAAGGTTTTATCACTATGCGACCAATCCCCGGAAGGTTGGTAAAGATAACGCCCCCTCTCCCGCCGAGTGTAAGTCCCTGGCATGTGGGCTGGTATTGGGCCTTTTCAACCAGGAAATCCATTTGAGTGGCTGACAATTTCTTGAAGGATGCAAATTTGTAATCTTTGCACCGCTGCTGGAAAATCATAGCGACTGCTCCGTCTCCGGCCGACTGGAATTCCTTTTTGGATAGTGCTCAAGGGCGTATTCGATTTTTTCTATTACTTCACCCGGCGAGATCAAGAGCATTCTTCCCGGCTTGGTTCTTCTGGTGATAGGACCAGCAGGCTCCTTGCCATTGTTGTATTTATCCAGTAAAAGATCTGAAAAACGGCGGTATGGGCCGCATCGCCTCGGATCGGAATATCCATAGAGGCCTATTGTGGGGACGCCAAGAGCGACCGCGATATGGAGCGGGCCGGTATCAGGAGCAATGACCATCCTGCATCCGTCTAATTGCAGCATTGTATGCCTTATGGGTTTTTCCAGGGCGACAACTGGCTTGTGCCTGCATAACCTGACTATCGATTCTGCAATATCTGCTTCTTTTCTGCTAGGCCCGCCGATGAGTAGTGGGCTCAGCCCGAGCCTGGCGCAGGCATGATCGCATACGGCTGCGTATCTGTCCGGGGGCCAGTCTTTTTCAGGATGAGCGGAAGCTATGACCAGACCCAGCACAGGACGGTCAAATCTTGAAAAAAATTCCTCCTGCCATGCTCGTTCCTCCTGTGTGAAGATAAAATCCCAGCGCGGGATGTAATCATTTATGCCAAGGGCTTCAAGAAATTCCAGCATCATGTCTTGTGCATGGCCCATGGGGCGAGGTGGTATTCGCCGGTTTGTCACAAGCCAGTGCAGCTCACGCGAACGCCTGCGGTCAAACCCCAGTTTTATTTCGGCTTTTGTGAAAAGGGTTATAAGGCTCGCCTTGGCGCTTGTTTGAGGAGTAAGGGCAAGGTCGAAGGCTTCCCTGCGTAATCTGGAGACAAGGTTTCTCCATTCCCTGATCCCGCCTTTCCTGTTGAATGTGATGAATTTGTTCACAACAGGCTGATACTTCACCATCTCATGAGGGATGTTCTGCAGGACCCAGGTTATATGAGCATCTGGAAAGCCATGCCTGAGCCCATTGACTAGCGCCAGGGCATGAACCGTATCTCCGAGCGCCGATGTTCTGATCAGGCAGATACGTTTTGCGGAAATTTTCGGCATTTTTTTATTTGCATGTCTTTTCGTTAATTCTGTCTGCAGGCGGCAGGTTTTTCTCCTGCCGTAGTCATTGGACTTTTGGGCTGTTATCCTGTATCTTATCACAATCTTAATCTTATAAAAGCCGTTTAGCACAGGATAGCCCGGGATAAAACCCAATGTTTGATATTGTGGTTAATCGTTTCGCGGCAATCAATACAGATCGGTAGCAAACTGGAACACCATGTCTGGTGAAGGAGAATAGAGGAAAGGAATATGGGCATAAAAGTCGAGGTTTCACTGGGTGAACTTGTTGACAAGGTTACTATACTTTCAATCAAGTTGGAAAGGATCACTGATCCGGGCAAGCTGAAGAATATTCAAAAGGAGTATGATATACTCTCCCATGCTATGAACAAAGCGGGTATTAGCAAGGACAGCGAGGCCTTCAGGCGTCTTCGGGCTGTTAATATGAAGCTGTGGGATATTGAAGACAGAATCAGGGAAAAAGAAGCGCAAAAATCATTTGACAACGAGTTCATCAACCTCGCACGCGCCGTATATTTCACAAACGACGAGCGATCCAGGATAAAACGGGAGATCAACCTTGAATATGGATCTGATCTGATAGAAGAAAAGTCGTATAAAGAATATAGTTGAGGTGATGTTGCAATAAATGCCGTTGAGGTGGCCAAGGGAGTTAATCAAAGGTCTGGCACCATGAGCGGCTCCAAAGTACGGCCGGTGATTAAGGTGAAAAAACGCCCGGCGATATTTGTTTCGTAACACCTTATTCCCGGCACGGATATAGCGGAGAGGGCTTTATGCTATTTCTGCTACAGATTAGCAGCTGGCGTTTCATATAGTTTTATTTATTGGGGGGATCGGGTTGCATACACAAAAAGGATACAGTCTTTCTGTGATCATTATCACCAAGAACGAGGCTGACAGGCTCGAGCGTTGCCTTGAGTCCGTGCGTCCGATTGCAGATGAGATCATTGTCCTTGACAGCGGAAGCACGGATACGACTGTCGATATTGCAAGGCGTTATACTGACAAGGTTTATGTGACAGACTGGCCCGGGTATGGACCACAAAAGCAGCGTGCCCTGGAAAAAGCTACATGCCGGTGGGTTCTTTCCATAGATGCCGATGAGGCCCTGTCTGAATCCTTGCAAAAAGAGATAGATGAGACCCTTTCAGCCGGAGGTGATGCCGTCGCATACCGGTTGCCGTGGGCCGTGTGCATCTTTGGCAAGAGGCTCCGCTTTGGTCGGAGCGCCCGTGCTCCATTGAGACTGTTTATCAGGGAAGGATCTAGATTTTCTGATGACATTGTGCATGAAAAAGTTATCGTACCTCCAGGGCCTGTGAAGAAAATGAAGGGAAAGCTCTTTCATTACACGTGCAGGGATTTTGCCCATTATCTGCAAAAGAACAGGGAGTACGCCTGGCTGGGAGCCCAGCGTAAGTTCGCGCAGGGAAAGAGGGGTTTCGGCCTGCCCGGAGCAGTTTTTCATGCTCTTTGGACATTTATCGTCATATATTTTTTTCGGCTTGGGATACTTGACGGAGGTGTAGGTTTTCTTGTGGCCGCCATGTATAGCCAGGGAAGTTTCAATAAGTACGCCGGACTCTGGTTGCTAAGGCGTGAAGCGAAGAGATCGGCCATGAAGGCATGTGAAAGATGACTGTTCGCCGATATCTCTTTTACATAAGTGAATTGTATGGGTTTGCCATTTCCAGGCCCCTCCAGTCGGCCATTGTCGCAAGGGGAGATGAAGTGGCGTGGTTCCTTGAAGATAAGGATCGGCTTTGCCGCCATATGAGATCCCATGAACTCCTGTTGGAGGATGTTGAATCCGTACGCAGATATAATCCTTGCGCTGTCTTTGTCCCGGGTAACATGGTGCCGGATTTTTTCCCCGGGATAAAGGTCGAGTTGTTTCATGGATTCCATGCCAGGAAACGCTCGGAAAGAAGAGGGCATTTCCGTATTCGAGGCTTCTTTGATCTTTATTGTACCCAGGGGCCTGATACAACAATACCCTTCAAGCAACTGGAACGGCAATATGGATTCTTTGAGGTGGTTGAGACCGGATGGCCAAAGATGGACCCGCTTTTCTGGGATACCGAGACCTTTGTTACGGTGAAAGATCGACCGGTTGTTCTTTTGACATCGACATTCACTCCCAAGCTTTCATGTGCGCGCGCGCTTTTTCCTACAGTCCGGATGCTTGCGGCAAAGGGCCGGTGGAAATGGCTCGTGAATTTTCATCCAAAGATGGATCCTGCTGTGGTCGATATGTACAAGTCATTGCAAGGGTCCAATCTGACTTATGTCGATACCGATGAAATAATTCCCCTTTTGAAATCCGCAGATGTAATGGTTTCTGACACTTCTTCCATTATTTCGGAATTTTTATTAAGGTACCGTCCTGTGGTTACTTTCAGGAATAGAGACCCTGGCCCTCATATTGTAAATATAGTCGATCCTTCACGGCTTGAAAGCGCCATTGAATATGCCTTGACTATGCCGGATGACCTGTTGGCGCGTATCAGGGACTATGCTGATTTTATTCATCCATACCGGGACGGAAAATCGAGCTTCAGAGTTCTCGAGGCCACAGACAGACTCGTACAAAAGGGGTTGGGGCATTTGAAGAAGAAGCCATTAAACCTTATACGAAGGATAAAGATGAGGAAACGCTTGGGGTATTATCATATTAAATGATATTGTTTGCCGTTTTTGGCAGTAACTGGACAGAATCGCCATTTCTCACAGGAAAGGCGTGGAAAGAGGCGCCAGAAAGGGCATTTTTTTCTTCATAAAAATTGATGGACTCGTAAAAA
>CAYVIE010000164.1:0-6742 GCA_964451355.1 uncultured Desulfobacteraceae bacterium | reverse complement strand
TACGGAAAAATAAATTCATCTGAAACCATAGAAAAAGGGTGTTGAAAGTGAGATAAACGGTAATGATTGCGGCTTATGCGGGGCTCCTTCATGCAGGGATTTTGCCGAAGATGTTATCAGGGGGGGACATTGATCCGATGGATTGTTTCAAGCTAAGACTCCTTGTGATCAAAGACGGATCCTGCGATGATTTTATTTAACGAATTTTCTCCGGTTTTTGCAGTAATAATAACATGACAGATGACGATCTCGTAAAATTTTCATGATTAACAGCAAGCACCCCCGGGCATGAAAAGAGGTCTGTCCTTCTCCGCGGTACCGGAGGTGTTTTCAAGGTAAAGTTCTTAATGTGCGTTGCATCACCAGAAAAAATTTCGATTCGGTATAGGCAAAACTTCCGGCCTTTTTGCAATAAAAAGATCGACCTCCATTAACATCTCTTCCATTGAACCGGCCTTGCGGACTCTGTTGAAAAGTGTATTACCGAACTTGAAGTTTGCGGCAAAATACGGAATCCAGACCAGAAAACGTTTCCTTGCTTCATCCATACCAAAATCGTCTGACAGGTATTGAGCCATCTTTATTGCAGTTTCATGGAAAAGCGCGGCCACCGGCTGGGAGTATACTTTTTGGGAATCATATGGTGAGGCTTGGATACATCTTTTACCGCCCAGGGCAAGCATATTCTCAATACATGGAACGCCGGAAATCAAGCCCCTCCATGCAGCAAATATCCATGACCTTGCGACAGCGAGCCTGCCTACGGCAATCCCGTCACATCCGGTATCCAGATACATTCTTTTTGCACTTTCAAAGGAAAACACATCACCATTTCCTATTACAGGAACCGATACCGCCTCCTTTACACTCTTTATGAACTCCCACTTTGGTGGTCTTGTACGCCTGTCCGGAGCAATTCTTGGATGAAATACCAGCATATCGGCTCCAGCCGCCTCAAGTCCCCTGGCAAATGAAAGAAGGTCTTCGATCTTTTGCCCCTTTACCATCCTGAACTTGACCGATACCGGAATACTTACTTTTTTTCTTACACTTTCCACTATTTTAAACGCTCGTGCAGGATTTTCCAGCAGGGCTGCTCCGGCACCTTTTTTATATACAAGTGCTGCTGAACACCCCATATTTATATCGACACCCCGGAATCCTTCCTTTTCTATCCTTGCTGCGGCCATTGCCATATGATCAGGGTCTGAACCGACTATCTGGCATATAAGGGAATCCAGCTCCTGCGTATGCCAACGAAAAACCCTTGAAACTTCAGGATTTTCATTCGGCAACCCCCTTGCAGCACACATCTCTGTAAACAACAATGAAGCACCACCGTATTCAGCGACCAACCTTCTCAGGGCTGTATGTGTCAATCCGGCCATGGGAGATAACATCAAACGGCCGGTGATACTCTTCCCGCGAATATACAGGGGGGTAGAAAGCCATTCTTGAAAATCCATGCGATAAAGTTTCCCTCCCGATTCTGTTGTTTTAGTAAACAGGCTCGCACATCGATATCCAAAATTTAAAAGGCCGATAAAAATCGTGAAAGCATGTTCATGGTTATTGCCGAACATGTATACTCATGCCACGACGAAACAGACGGGATTAACCCCGGACCCCCAACGATCTGTTGATTTACCGGGGTGATGGCCCGGCATGCCCAACAATATGAATGAAATCTCTTGACCATACAACCAGTTTCGTCTTTTATGCCACTATATACACTTTGAGAGCCTTCAAACCCGTTACCGCGCGTTCCATACAATAAAATCTATAACGGAGGGAAAAATGACTGGTTACACGTTTTACCAGGTTGAGAAAAAACCGCCGATAGCATGGGTTTTCTTGAACAGGCCCGAGAAAAAAAATGCCATGAACCCGCCCGCCTGGAAGGAAATAATCCCCATCTTCAAGGAACTCGACGAGGATGAAAAAATAAGGGCTGTAATTATAGCCGGGACAGGTCCATGCTTTTCAGTCGGCATTGATCTCATAGAAATGGCTCAGGAACTACCAGAAATACTAAACCCACAGCAACGGGGCGGAATAAAACTCAAGCTGAAGAAAAAGATCATAGAGCTCCAGAACACCATGAATTGCATAGAATGGTGCTCTAAGCCAGTGATCGCTGCTATTCACGGGTATTGTATAGGCGCGGGACTTGACATGGTCTCTGCATGTGATATACGGCTCTGCTCCGCTGATGCCGTGTTCTGCCTCAAGGAGGCGGCTGTCGGTTTCGTAGCTGATGTAGGCGTGCTACAAAGACTGCCCCATATAGTAGGCCAAGGGATTACAAGAGAACTCGCTTTTACAGCAAAAACCATCGACGCCAAGAGGGCAAAAGAGGTACTCCTTGTAAACGAAGTCTACAAAGACAAAGAGACACTGATGGAAAACGCCGGTATGCTGGCCATGGAGATAGCCGGCAACTCTCCATTGGCTGTAAGAGCGACCAAGGAGGTTTTGAATTACGGAATCGGCAAGTCTGTGGAAGACAGCCTGAAATACGTGGCGTCTCTGAGCGCAAATATAATACCTTCTGCTGATCTAGAAGAAGCGATAAAAGCGTTCATGGAAAAAAGAAAGCCCGAATTCACCGGTGAGTAGGAGTTACATGCGGGTATTTTTAAAAAACCTTGGCTGTCCGAGGAACCTGGTAGATGCGGAATGCATGCTCGGCCGGATCGTGGAAGCAGGGCATACCACCACTGACGATCCTGGAAAGGCTGATGCCGTTATCATAAATACGTGTGGCTTCACCACTCCAGCGGCCCAGGAATCGGTTGACGCCATATGCGAACTCGCAGAAGAAAAAAAGAAAAAACCTTGGCTCCGGTTGATTGTAACAGGATGCCTGGTAGAGCGATACAGGGAATCTATGGCCTCTGCCATGCCCGAAGTCGATACATTCCTTGGGACCGGCGCATATCACGAGATAACAACATTTCTTAGTTCTCAGCCTCCCGATAAAAAAATAATGCTACCGCCTCCGGAAGCCCATCCTCTTCCAGGCCCAGGAACCCCCAGATGCGTAGCAACCTTCCCTTCCGCCTATGTGAAAATCGCCGAGGGGTGCAACCACAGGTGCACATTTTGTATTATACCTGGCTTGAGGGGGAGGCTAAGGAGCCGCCCTTCCGACTCGGTGATTTCGGAAGTAGCAAACCTTGTTGAACAAGGTTTCAGGGAGATCGTCTTGATAGCCCAGGACACCTATGCTTACGGCCTTGATCTGGACATACAATACGATATCGCAGATCTTTTGATGGACGCGTCCAGGGCAGCTGGCAGGGAGGCGTGGATAAGGCTGCTTTACGGAAATCCATGGCAGGTAACAGACAGACTTCTTTCCGCAATAAAAGAACTTGAAAATGTCTGCCCGTATTTCGATATTCCGGTGCAGCACGCATCAGAAAAGATACTCAAGCTCATGGGCAGAAAAGGAAAAAAAGAAGAGCTTGCCTCCCTCTTTTCCCTGATCCGTGAAAGAGTACCGGGCGCTTGCCTCAGGACCACTGTGATGACAGGCTTTCCCGGAGAAACCCAAAAAGATTTCGAAAACCTTTGCGAATTCATAGAAAAGGTAAAATTCGATCATTTGGGGGTCTTCATCTACTCTGACGCCCGGGAAGCACCGTCCCACAGGTTACCAGACCACGTTGATCCGCAGGAGGCCGAATACCGCAGAAAACGTATAATGGAACAGCAGGCAGCTATCTCTTCGAGGTTGCTGCAGGAAAAAATCGGCAGGAAATTCCAGGTCATCATAGAAGCGATAGATCAGGAAACCGGTTATGCTTACGGGAGAACACACTTCCAGGCGCCTGAAATTGATGGAATCACCCGTATTGTAAAAGGGAATGGATTAGCATTGGGACAAATCATAGATGTTCGTATAACCGGCGCTGAAACCTACGACTTGATCGGAGAACCATTATGAATCTGATAAAGGAGAGGCTCTTTTCAAGGATAACAGGCGACTTGGCATCAATAGAAGAAGCCCTCCGGGAAAACCTGACTCCTCATCTTGGACTGGTCAAAGAGACCGCCGGCCACCTGATATTTGCGGGCGGAAAAAGGCTAAGACCTCTTCTCATACTTCTTTGCTCGAGGTTATGCGGGCGTAACGATTCTTTCATCATCAAATTCGCAACTATTTTCGAATTTCTCCATACAGCCACCCTGCTCCATGACGACATCATAGATGATGCCTCTGTCAGGCGAGGAAAGCCCGTTGCGCACAAGCTGTTCGGTGCCTCGATAACGGTGCTCGTGGGGGATTTCCTCCTTGCACGGGCCCTATCCATAGCCTCGGAAACAAGGAATCCTGAAATAATCGGCCTGATAGCAAACGTAACTGAGCAGATGTCTCAGGGAGAAATACATCAGCTCATGAAAAAAGGGGATACAGGGCTTACAGAAGCCGAATACATGGAGGTCATTCACAGGAAGACCGGAGTTCTGATACAAGGCGCATGCCAGGCAGGAGCAATGCTTGCAGGAGCGCCTGAACACGCCGTATCCGCCCTGGGATCCTTCGGCAAGCATACAGGGCTTGTTTTCCAGATAGCAGATGATGTTCTCGATTATATTGCCGATACGAAGAAACTTGGCAAAAAGGTCGGGGCTGATCTTCGTGAAGGCAAGCTCACCCTCCCGGTTATCTATGCTCTTAGCAAGGCTGGTTCCAGAGACAAAAAGATCATGGAAAAAATAATCCTCGACCCTGATTTCAGCCCCCAGGATTTTGAAACCCTGGTCAACCTGATCAAGGATTATGGCGGAATAACATATGCAACGGACCTTGCAAGGCGCCATCTGGCTGAAGCAAAAAAAAGCCTTGAGATATTTCATGACTCCCCTGAAAAAGAGACGCTGGAACTTATTGCCGAATACGCGCTCAAAAGAAGTGAATAAGAAAACAGATCAAAGCTAAGCGCCTGGAGCAAAAAACAACGAGCAAAACGGTCCGGAGGACAATATGACAAAGCTGAATACTCTTCATGCAATCACCTGGTTGATTCTCTCGGGCATAATTCTTTCTTTTTGCCTTTCAGAAGCCATGGCCGATTCCATGAATCCCGGCATTAAAACGTCAAACAGCGGGACAGTAACATTTTTTTCATATGGAGATTCCCGTATATATAAAGACCCGCTGGCGGCAAAAAACGATGCAATTACCGAAAGCATCGTGCAGGCCCTCTATTCAGTCTCATGTCGAATACTAAGTCCCGATGCTGTTTCATCTTATTTCGAGAGCACAAGCAGCATCATAACCAAGAATCCATATGACTATATAACTGGCTACAGAATCATCCGTGAATACAAAACGCGCAAGGAATACAGGGCTCTTATACAGGTCAGCGTGGCTAAGGATAAGCTGGAGAAGAAATTCATTGAAGCCGGGATCTTGATCCCGGCCGCCTCACTTCCACCTGTCCTTGTCATGGTGGCCCAGAAAGGGGCAGATGACATTGAATTCGATTACTGGTGGAAGCATCCTGAACTCGAATCCGACTCCATGATCGTATGCAAAGAAATTGCAAGAATTTTTTCCCAGAAAGGTTTCCATGTCCTGCCCTGCTCGATCCCTGAAGGATTGATGGATAAAATAGCGGCCGATATCCCGGCCCAGGCCTTGTGCACGGATATTGACGCAGCAACACTTGCGCTCAAGCTTGGTGCCGGCATCGTTATAACAGGGAAAGCCGAGGCTTACGCTCTTCCAAATACAATAGAAAAGCGAGTCGGCAGTTATAAATGCGACATCTCCATCCGGGCCGTGAAATGCGACACAGGCGAAGCCATTGCAACGGTCTTTGACGATGCCGTGGATATAAGTGATGCCCCTGATTTTGCCGGCAGAAACGTGATCAGCAAGGCCGCTGAAAAGGCTGCAACGCGCCTTGCCGAAAGAATCATAGCGAGCTACCAGGCATACAAGGCCGAACCAGACAGCATAACTGTCCGGGTGGAGGGTCAAAACATATTGCCACATTTGGAGATAATAAGAAATGTCTTAAAAAATATGGACAAAACAGATTCAGTAAAAACCGAGGAAATGACGCCTGACAGCGCGGTTCTCTCCGTGGGATTCAGGGGAACGGCCCAGGAACTTGCTGAAAAACTCCTGGTTCAGCCTTTTATAAGGTTCGGCATAGAAATCACCGATGTAACCACCGATACACTGGTAATCGAACTTACGGCCAAGTAAATTTTCATGATCTGCGGCAATATCATCCCAGGTCATGAAAACATGGCCGTTTTTCACCGCGGCTTCGGAGGTGTTTTCACGATTAAAAACCAAAAATGCTTCTTTACGAGACGTGGGAGGGTTTCCCCTCCCACGCCATTTGAAATGAATTCAAATGGTTCCACCCCTACCGCCGGTACTAAACCGCCCCCGGCCGGTTGATGGACTTTTTACGAGTCCATCATTTATTGCCAGGTTGTTAAGCAAAACATCATAAATTTTTATAAAAAATCTCATTACGGGAAAACCTTGTTTTGAGGAAGGCAAATTATTCCGTAACGCGCGATTTAGTTATATTATAAAATAGTTAAGCACATATGCTTAGACTTGTATGGATGGCAGACTTATCTGAATGGCTGGACACACCCTGTGTGTTTACACCATCGCGCCGGTTCAACCTGCATTCTGCAAACGGGCGGGGATAAACCCCGCCCCTACGTTTTGTTTTGGGTGTTGGTGCGACGTGGCAGGCCTCGT
>CAYVIE010000163.1:0-6768 GCA_964451355.1 uncultured Desulfobacteraceae bacterium | reverse complement strand
AATTTTTTGATTCAATGGCGACATGCGTGATCTTTCTTGATACGAGGGTGAATCTCAGGGTCACCACAAGGAGCCTCAGGGTAATGAAATACCGCGGCTCTGATTTCGGCCGTAACGAATACCCCTATGTCATCAACGGCACCGGTATACATGTGGTGCCCATAACGTCTGCAAGCCTTGCTTATCCGGTCCTGGGAGAACGCATTTCAACCGGTATCAAGGAGCTGGACGAAATGCTGGGCTCCGGTCTGAGAAGGGGCGCTGTTATGCTGGTAGCAGGCGAGCCAGGGGTAGGTAAATCGATCCTTTCCGCCACCATATCCAGGGAGACGTGCAGGAGGGATGAAAGGGTCCTTTATGTAAGTTTCGAGGAGTCAGGGGAATCGTTTCTGGAGAACGTCTCCAGTGCCGGCATTGATCTGGGCTGGGCGGTGGTCAGGGAATTGCTGATGTTCGTTTCAGATATGCCGGAATCGACAGGGGCGGAAGAGCATCTGCTCAACCTGATTGACGCGGTTGAGCGATTTCTGCCCGATCTTGTCGTTATTGATGCCATATCGGCATGTGAGCGTATGGGTGGTATAGACATAGCGTACGACTTTTTGATGCGGGTGTTAAACCTTATCAAACACAAGGGGATCACGGGAATACTCGTCAGCCACAGCACTGGCAGCCGTATACAGAAAGGCCTGACAGGCATGGAGATATCATCTATGATAGATACCGTCCTGGTGATGACCTATGTGGCCGGTGAGAAAGAGACAACCCGCACAATCGAGGTGTTGAAGTCCAGGGGGTCTGCGCATTCCAACCGGGTCAGGTCTTTTTCCATAACCGATAACGGGATCGTAATAGGAAAAAGTGCTCCGGGCATTACATAATGCAGCATCGAAGGGATGAGTTATGGGACATGTGAGAAAGAACGGCCCGGCCCGATGTAGCTGCCGGGTAAAGCTATACGTGGCGAGGGGGGAGCCCAATTCCACGGTGGCCGAACAGGTGGTTTGCGGTTGTATTTCGCATGCCCGGAAACAGGATGTAGATTTTACGATTATCGACGTGACAAGGGATGTCGGGCCTGCCATGAAAGACGGAGTTCTTGCGGCTCCCACGCTGATCATAGAACCAGCAGGCGGATCAGGAGCAGCAAAAAGGATAGTCATGATTGGAGGCCAGATCGATCCGGTACGTCTCAAAACCATCCTGACCGGGTTTGAAAAAAGTGAAAGGGAGTGCAGATGAGCCGGAAAAAGCCGAGCTACGAGGAGTTGGAAGCCAAGCTTGCAGAGGCCCAGGCACTTATATCTTCCTTGCGTTCCGGAAAGATAGACGCCCTTATCGGAGAGAATGAAACACTTCTGATACGAGCAAAGAGCGCTGAAGAAGCCTTGAAAAAGGCTGCGCACAGATGGAAGCTGATTTTTGATTCCCTGGCTGAACCAGTGATGATCCTTGATAAGGATTCCAGGATTATTGATTGTAATCTTGCGACTGAAAAGCTTTTGAGCATGACAAGGGACGAGATTCTTGGAAAGAAATGTTACGAGATTGTTCATAAGACCAGTGAGCCGATCAAAGGATGTCCCTTTGTGAAATTATGCAAAACCGGGGAACCGACGACTATTGAGATGGAGGTCGGGGGAAGAACTCTTATTGTGAGTGTTTCTCCTGTAATCGACGATAAAGGGGGCCTGGAGGGCGCAGTACATGTGATGACCGATATCACGGAGCTCAAGAGGTCTGAAGCCGCACGGCGGGACCTGGAGGCCCAGCTGGTACACGCGAGAAAGATGGAGGCCATAGGACGGCTTGCAAGCGGAGTAGTGCATGATTTCAATAATATGCTCATGATTATCATGGGATATGCCGAGATAGGCGAATCAGGTCTTAAAAGCCCGGATGAACAGGCAGCGGTCTTTTCTGAAATAAGGGATGCCGCGGTAAGGGCGTCACAGCTTGTAAGGAGGTTGATGACCCTTGCCAGTGAGGCTCCTGCCAAACCAGAGAAAATAGACGTGTGCAATGCCCTGCAGGCGAGCAGGAAGATGCTTGCACGTCTTGCCGGCGAATCGGTTGAAATAGAGCTGGAGACCTGTGCCAAGGATTCTGCGGTCTGGATGGATCCGTCCCAGTTGGATCAGATTCTGGTCAATCTTACGGCAAATGCGGTCCATGCCATGGGCGGAGCCGGAAAAATCCGAATTTCCGTAACAAAGGCCGATATTTGCGGCTTTCCAGAACACGATCCCGGCCATGAGAAAGGGGATTATGTGCTTCTGCGGTTCGAGGATACAGGCCCTGGCATACCAGAAGATATCATGGAGAATATTTTTGAGCCTTTTTTCACGACCAAGGGTGATTCGGATTCAATGGGCATGGGGCTTGCAACTGTTTACGGGATAGTAAAGCAAAACAGGGGTACCATCAAGGCCTATAACTCTGACAAAGGCGGGGCTGTTTTTGAGATTCTTTTGCCTGTATATGAAGGGCCAGAAAAAGAACTACCTGGAATAACAGAAGAAAAAGCCGTTTTGCCACCGGCAAAGGCCATGATCTGGATTATTGAGGACGATCCGCAGGTGCTGGAGCTTTTGAGGATTTTTCTGGAGAAACATGGGTTTGAGCCAGTATGTTTTACGGATGCCGGCGATGCTGTGGAAAAAGCCAGGGATCCGGATATGCAGGTTGATCTGGTTGTATGCGATCTCTTTTTGAAAAAGACCACCGGCGGGGAAGTGACCAGGGCTATTAAAAAATACCGGCCTGATCTTCCTGTCTTATTCATATCAGGGCATTCGCTTGAGCTGGTCAAACGTCAGGAACTGCTCGGAGACGACTTGCATTTCCTCCAGAAACCGTTTACAGCAAAAGATCTTTATGAAAAAGTAGTGCAAATTCTTTCTACAAGGACAATTAAAGAAGCAGGAGAGAAATTATAACAATGGCTGTTGAGATTGAAATTCCGGGGTGGGGGGCTCTTTCCCTCAAATACCTGGTCATGGATTACAACGGTACCCTGGCTGTGGACGGCCGCTTGATTGATGGTGTGGACATCGTGCTTGCCCGGCTGGCGCAAAAGCTCGATTTGCATGTTCTTACGGCTGACACGTTCGGCCTGGCAAAGAAGGGGCTTTCCGGCATACCCTGTGAACTCAGCATACTAGCCAGGGAAAACCAGGCTGAAGGCAAGGAAAAATTCGTCCGCCAGCTGGGTGCGGACAAGACCGTTGCCGTGGGAAACGGCAGGAACGACAGGCTGATGCTCGAAGCCTCGGCCCTGGGTATCGCCCTTATCCTGGCCGAAGGAGCATCTTCTGAAACAATAGCATCTGCGGACATAGTCTGTAATTCAATAATTGATGCCCTGTCGCTTTTGGAAAACCCGTTGAGGCTTGTCGCAACGCTTCGTTCCTAGTTCAGAGATTCCACTGTGCCTCAAGCATGGCGGCTGTGCAGGGTATCAGGCACCCAAAGGGTCTGATACTGGTCTTGCAAGCCCTGTTTCCCATAATTGCATGGCAGGCTCTGGGTTATCGATATGAGATTTTTTCTAGTTGTAGTCGCGGTTCTGATCACTGCAGCATATATTATTTCACCGGTGGATCTCGTTCCAGACCCGCTTTACATTATTGGATGGGTAGACGATATAGCCTTGCTGTTCATTCTGCTTTATTTCCTTGAGACAGGCCGGCTGCCTGGTTTCATCTCAAGAATTTTTACAAAGGAGAGCGGAAGCGAAACAGAACAAGACTTTTCCAGCGGCCATGACCAGTTTGCCGGCGGGCGGGATCACAGGAAAGCAGAAGATCCCCATGAAGTGCTCGGGGTCTCACCCGGTGCCACCAAAGACGAGATACGTTCGGCATACCGGCAGATGGTTGCAAAGTATCATCCAGACAAGGTCTCGCATCTGGGCCCGGAGTTCCAAGCCCTTGCCAAGAAAAGATTCATCGAGATTCAAAACGCATATGATGCTCTGATGAAGGAAAATGGAGCCTGATTTCCTTTCAGGGGGATTTATTGCAGTATTTTGAGATGGCCCCGGCGGGATTATTCATAGCCTGCCCTGAAAAGCCGCCTTAAGACATCGAGGTTCTGGGGATCTGCATCCTCGCTGTTTATTTTTTTCGGGGTTTCAAGTATTTTGGGAATTAAAAAAAACCTCGGGTCGTTCATGATCATGTCAAAGGCATGCAGGCCTAGTTGTCCTTTTCCTATATGCTCGTGCCTGTCTATTTTTGAGCCCAGTCCTTTTTTTGAATCATTTAAATGTATGGCAAACAGATTTTCGATCCCTATGATATCATCCAGTTCTTTCCATGTATTTTCATAGGCCTGCCTTGTTCTAAGGTCATAGCCTGCTGCAAATGCATGGCAAGTGTCAAAGCATATACCCGTTCTTTGTGGAGAATCGATTTTGTCCAGCATGATAGCAAGCTGCTCAAAGGTGCAGCCAAGGGCCGTGCCCTGGCCTGCTGTTATCTCCAGTAAAAGGCGTGTATTTTTATGCTTAACCCTGCCAAACACATCCTTAACAGCGTCTGCAATGCGGTCCATTCCCTCTGTTTCCCCCCGGCCCATATGGGAGCCTGGGTGCAGGACAACCAGCGGAATACCCAGAAGTTCGCAGCGTTCGATCTCAGCTGCAAGGGCATTTTTTGATTTTTCGTAGTTTTCAGGATCAGGGCTTGCGATGTTTATCAGGTAGGATGTATGGGAGACTATTTCGGTTATACCGGCTTGGACAGCGGTTTTTTTGAATTCATTGATCTCTTTTTCTTTTAGAACCTTTTCCCGCCAGGTTGTGGCGTTCTTGGTGAAAATCTGGAGTGTGTCGCATCCCAGGTTGATTGCTTCCTTTATTGCGGAATGCAGACCCTTTGCAATGGAGAAGTGGGCTCCGATGAGCTTTGGTCGCTTTATCGATTCATTTTCCTTTGTCATTTTTTCCCTCCATAATTCCCCAGCCGGCAAAGCGGGGCAAGTTCACAGGTATTGCACAATGGATTTTTCGCCCGGCAGATCTCCCTGCCAAAATAGATGAGCCTGAGGCAAAATCCGTTCCATTCCTTTCTGGGCAGGATCTGCTGAAGGTCTTTTTCGATTTTTACAGGATCCTTGTTTTCCGTGAGTCCCAGGCGGCCGGATATACGGGCGACATGCGTGTCAACGACTATGGCGGGTTTGTTGAAAGCCATCGACAGCACAACATTTGCTGTCTTTCTGCCCACACCGGGTAGGGAGACGAGATCTTCCATGTTGTCAGGAACCCGGCCGCGGAAACGTTCAGTGATGATCTGTGCCGCGGCCTTGATATGTGCGGCCTTGTTTTTATAAAAACCGGTGGAATAGATGATTCTTTCGATTTTTTCTATGGGGGCAAGACCCAACTCTTTCGGTGTGGCAAAGGCTGAAAAGAGTTTCGGGGTCACCTGGTTTACCTGCCTGTCGGTACACTGTGCTGAAAGTATTGTCGCCACAAGAAGCTGGAAGGGATTTTCATGTAAAAGCTGTGTCTTGACATCAGGATAACGCTTCTTTAGTATTCGGTGAATCTTTTGGATTTTCCCGGTTTGGTCTGTCTTGCTGCATGATAGCGGGTATTTTTTTTCTTTTTCCTGGTCAGCAGTATTTCCGAGGGGTCGGCCCTGGGGCGGATCCTTTTTTTGTGAATCTTTTTTCATAATATAACTCCGCATGGTTGATGATCAGTTTGAACAGATAAATTCCTCTATGCCTGAAACCGGCTCAGGGGTCAAGGCTGTGGGGCTTTGTTCCGGAGGCTTGGACAGTATACTGGCAGGTCTTGTCCTGCGGGAGCAGGGAATAGATGTATTGTGGGTCTCGTTTGAGACCCCTTTTTTTTCCGCGCAAAATGCCCGGAAAGCGTCAAGAATGACCGGGATTCCCTTGGTGGTCGTGAATTTAACAGAAAAGTACCTCCCCATGCTGAAGAATCCTCCTGCTGGTTACGGCAAGGCCATGAATCCTTGCATGGATTGCCACGCCTTGATGTTTGCAGAGGCTGGCAGGATAATGGAGCGAACAGGTGCTGATTTTCTCTTTTCCGGTGAGGTTTTGGGCCAGAGACCAAAATCCCAGGTCAAAAGTTCCTTGAGATATGTTGAAAAGCGCTCTGGGTACGATGGGAGGATATTGAGGCCCCTTTCAGCCCTCAAGCTTCCGGAAACAGAGATGGAAAAAAGGGGTCTTGTCGACAGAAGCCGACTTTACGGTTTTTCCGGGAGGTCGAGAAAACCCCAGATAGACCTTGCAAGGAAATTCGGTGTTTCTGATTATCCTCCCCCTGCCGGCGGGTGTCTTCTCACTGACAAGGGTTTTGCAAAGCGCCTGGCGGATCTTCTGGCAAGGCGACCTGACCCTGATATCCGTGAGCTCGAGATGCTTAAACTGGGCCGCCACCTTGAAATAGATAAATGTACCAGGATCGTGGTCGGAAGAAACAAGAACGAAAACCAGGCGATAATAAAGCTTTACAATGTCGAGCTGGATACACTTTTTACCATGGTTGATACACCAGGTCCCGTAGGGGTCATAACCGGGAAGGCAGATCAGGATGCTTTATTGCAAGGCGCTGTAATCTGTGCGTCATACAGCAAGGTGGTTTATGGCAAGCCGGTACGCGTTGGCATTGTACATCCAGGAGGGACAAAGCAGGAAGTCACGGTTATGCCGGTCCTGGTGTCAGAACTACAAGATCGGCTGATTCCCTGAATTAACGAGCAGGCTCCCATGTTTGATGATCTA
>CAYVIE010000162.1:0-6771 GCA_964451355.1 uncultured Desulfobacteraceae bacterium | reverse complement strand
GAAAATTGTAGTTTCAAACTATTTCGCATTTAAAATCACGGATTCAGGTTATAAACCTGTTTTAAGATAAGAAAGGCAGGGAATTTTAGATATTATCCAGAATTGGAGGAATGTTAACTTTCTGAATTTATTATTGATTGGTAGCGGGGGGAGGATTCGAACCTCCGACCTTCGGGTTATGAGCCCGACGAGCTACCGGACTGCTCCACCCCGCATCAACAGAATATATTAATCTAAATAAATGATTCGAAATTGTCAAGTTTATTTTTAAATTAAACATCCGGAGCGATTGCCTGCGTTTGTGAGCACTAGACCGTGTGTAGGAGTGCACAGGAGGGAGCCGGTGCAATCTCTATGTTTATCTGTCATTATGGAGAAGCTTTTGCTCAAACTCCTTTAACAGGCTATTGTTTATCGTCCTGTCCATGCTGACAAGGATCTCCTTGTTTCGCGATGTTTCACCTGAGATTATCTTGATCCTGCTTTTTGCTATTTTGAGTCTTTTAGCCAGGATGTTTATCACCGACTTGTTTGCCTTACCTTCCACGGGAGGGGCTGTTGTGCGTATTTTCAGCGCATTGCCGTGGATGCCGGAAATTTCGTCTTTTTTTGCCCTGGGCAAAACATGCGCCAGAAATTTTATACAGTTGCCTGAAGATGTGATTTTGAATTCGTTGTTATTCATAATTTTTCCATATTTTTCCACGGGTCATGTTGAACAAGTGGTAAGGGATCGGGCTTCTATTGCAGGTAGTACTGGCAACCACCTGTAATGGCCGAAGCAGGCGGAGATAAATTACGCCCGTGTGATTTGACATTTATAAGCCTTTATGCCCGTGCCTGATCCCGGGTTGTGATCTGCATTGTGCATCTGTTCCTTCCGGACTATCCTTTTTGCGCCAGGATAGTAGTTGTACAGATGAGAGTCACTCCAAAGCGAGCTGAATTTTTCATTGATAATGACAAAATTGATGGACTTTTTACAAGTCCATCAATTTTGATTCACAAACTATTTGCGTGGCGGTATATCCGCCCCGCAGAACTTACAACGCACGTTTTTCCGTCTCTTGCTCGGAGGTACAATCTGGTTTCTCTTGCATTTAGGACATGTCCGCTTGAGTCCCAGAATTGTACTGACCATTGCCTGAAATTTCAGATCCATTAACTTGTATCCCCTTCATCCGGGTTTCGGCATAAAATTGCTACCCTTACGATCCTCTCTGGTGTGCCGATGATAAAAAATACATCATTGGCACAAAGCGGCATGCTCACGTCTGGATTAGGGAAAATTTGCGAGTTTCTGCGTATTGCCAGAACAGTCACCCCATAGTTTTTTCTCAGATCGATTTCACCTAAACTTTTTCCAACCAGAGGAGATTTTTCAGCAACCCTCAGCGTGCTGATTTCAAAATCAGGAAGCTGAAGGGTTAAATCTGAAAAAGATGGTGAATCCCTGGAAAGACTTCTAAACATTTCGTAACCATCTGATCGTATTTCAGCGGCCAATGCCTCGATTTCATCTCTTGGTATAAGATATCTGGCCAAAACCCTGGTGAAAATCTCAACGGATGTCTCAAACTCTTCCGGAATGACCTCGTTGGCTCCTAATTCATATAAAGGTCCCATTTCCTGGAGATAACGGCTCCGGACAATCAAATGGATCTTCGGGTTAAGTCGTCGAATGATTTCGGTAATTCTGCGGGTCGAGGCCGGATCGTTAATCGCAATTACAACTACTCTCGCATCTTTGATGTTTGCGTGCCGGAGGACGACCTCCTGGGTTGAATCGCCATAATAGATTGGTTCCCCTTGTGCCTGTTCTCTTCTTACTGTTTCCGGGTTCATTTCAATGACAACATAGGGGATATTCGATAACCGGGCGGCTCGTGCCACATTCCTGCCATTGACTCCGAAGCCGATAATAACAAGGTGATCTTTCTTGGGTTCATGTTTTGTTTCAGCCACAGGGCGAAAACCCGACACTAACCTGTCGGGTAATGGCAATCGCATTATAATATCAGCAACACGTGGCGCCAAGGCAATGATAAATGGAGTAGCGGCCATGCTGAGTATCGAGAATGCCAGGAACATCTGGTAAGTGTTGTCTGCAAGCAAACCATATTCAACTCCGGTTCTGGAGAGAATGAAAGAAAACTCGCCAACCTGGCAGAGAGCCAGGCCGACCAGGACCGCGGTGCGAAAAGGGAGGCCCAATAAAATTGTTATAAAAAAAGCGATAACGGATTTTAGCGCCAGAATTCCTAAGGCGGTCAACGCAATGACTTCTGGTTGTTGAAAAACAAATCCCACATCCAGCAGCATGCCAATGGAAACAAAAAAGAAACTTGTGAAGATATCCCGAAATGGCAGAATATTTCCCAGCGCCTGGTGGCTGTATTCAGACTCGGAAATGATCAATCCCGCCAGAAACGCGCCCAGAGCAAGCGAAAGCCCTGCAATGGCAGTCAGCCAAGCAATGCCAAGTCCTATGACAACAATGCTTAACAGAAAAATTTCCTGATTTCGTGTTTTTGTGATTTGATACAAGATCTGAGGAACAATCCATTTGGCGCTGGCCAGAACCAGCAAGACGATACCTGTCCCTTTGCCGATAAGAATGAGAAGGGTGTTGACTATATCTCCTGTTGCCCCAGCCAGCAGCGGAGTGATCAAGATCATAGGAACAATAATAATATCCTGAAAGATCAGTATTCCCAGGGTCACACGCCCGTGAGGAGTATCTACCTCTGCTCTTTCCTGGATAAGTTTGAGCACAATCGCCGTACTGCTCAATGCCACGAGAAATCCCATGAAGATTGATCCGGCAACGGTCTGGCCGAGCCACCTGGTGATGAAAAAAACAGCTGAAAACGTAAAAAGCACCTGAAGTGATCCGCCCAGCAGGACGGACTTCCTGATTTGCAGCAGCCTTTCAAATGAGAACTCAATCCCAATTGTAAAGAGCAGCAGTACAATGCCGATTTCAGCTAAAATTTCAACTTCATGAACCCCTTTTACCAGCCCGAATCCGTAAGGTCCGACAAATATCCCGGTCAGAAGGAATCCAACAATCGCTGGCACGCGGAGCTGATGGCATAAAAAAAGGCCCCCGATTGCAAGTCCCAGGATAATGACAATGTCGCTTAGCAGCGGTATTTCCATATTTCAGTCTGCCTTACTGATGCATATGGTGGTAGCCGCATGAAGAGATATTTTTCATTTGGTTTGTGACAGCTTCACAAAAAATCGATTATCAATTATTTTTAACATAAAAATCCGAAAAATAATAAGCAAACACGAAGATGTTATTATAGGTTGTCGATTTTATTAGATATAAGCTTTTGAAAATCAGGAAGAAAAAGCCGCATGATTTCGACCCATGCTTTTTTTATCTTTCCTGCGCCCTCCACTCGTTATTCCCTTTGAATCAAAAGCTGGCAAGGGTGTCCCCTTTTGCTTGCCTTTCATAGGGTTTTCACATATCACTGATCTGTAAACGGCGAGTCGGCCGTTTGGGTGATTTCCAGCCGAAGGTAATTTTTTTGCCTGGATAATGGTTCAGGTTCATTGCCGCACGGGTGGGTGCGAACCGATACGCTGGCCGATCAGGCTCCGGGCTTTGGGAAGCCTGCATCCGGCAGGTCAGCGAGACGGTCGTATTTTAATGGAAGACTAAAAACAGGGTAAGAATATGTGGGATTGGGAAAAACTACAGCAGCGCCAGGCGCAGCGTGACAAGAAGGACCAGGGCGGAGCCCCGCCGCCAGACATCCATGATATTTTCTCAAGATTTCCTAAGATGCTGCGTGGAGGCGGATTCTTTCTGGTTTTGTTGATAGTTTTGCTTATTATGGCACCTTCGGTTGTCTACCAGGTTGAGCAAAACGAGGTGGGGATCATTCAAAGGTTCGGCAAGGTTGTAAGAAGGTCCGGGCCCGGGTTGCATTTCAAGCTGCCGCCGCCCCTGGAGCATCTGGAGAAGGTCCCGACAGGAACGATTTTTACCGAGCGGTTCGGTACTGGTTCCGAGATCGCAGAAGCCTCATATCTTCCCTTTGCCCGCGAGGGGATAGATGTGACCCTGATGCTTTCCGGGGATCTTTATGTTGCTGTTGTGCCGTGGATAGTTCAGTACAAGATAAAGGATCCATACAATTACCTTTTCAAGGTTGCGGATGTGCGCCGGTTGATCAGGGACATGGCAGAGGCTTCCATGAGACTTGTCGTGGGAGACAGGAGCATAAACGAAGTCCTGACTAAGCGCGAGGAGATTGCCATTGAGGCGAAAAACAGGCTGCAAAAGGATCTGGATGACGCCCAGACTGGCATAGAGATCGTTACCATAGAACTCGAGAACACCAATGTCCCTGAACCGGTCCGGGACTCCTTCAACGAGGTCAACAGGGCTATCCAGGAGAAAGAACAAATGATATTCCAGGCCAGAGAAGCATATAACAAGGTCATCCCACAGGCAAAAGGGCAGGCCGAAAAGACAATCGAATCCGCCAAGGGTTATGCTGTTGAGCGTGTCAACAGGGCCAAGGGCGATGTGGCGAGGTTTACCGCGCTATACCAGGAATACAAGAGGGCTCCGGAAATAACCAGGCTGAGGCTTTATTACGAGATGATCGGAGATGTGTTTCCCGCCCTGGGGCAGAAGTATATTATTGATACCGAGATAAATGGCCTGCTTCCCTTGTTAGACATAGGTTCTGAAGGAAAGGAGGGCTTCGGCAATGCAAAATAGATCTGGATATGTATTAATTGTCGCGGCCGTCTTGCTCCTTGTCGGGTACTTTTGCTTTTATACGGTTGATGAGCGCGAGCAGGTTGTTATCCTGCGGTTCGGCGAGGTTGTGGGCGAGCCTGTAAAGGAGCCGGGGTTGCACTTCAAGCCGCCGTATTACCAGGTTATCTATTTCCCGAAAAACATTCTTGCCTGGGATGGAGATCCGGGCCAGATCCCCACAAAGGACAAAAAGTATATATGGGTGGATACGTTTGCCCGCTGGCGGGTTGTTGATCCTGTTAAATTTTACGTGACCGTGCAGACCGTTGAAAACGTGTTGAATAAGCTGGACGAGGTTATCAATCCGGCGGTCAGAAATGTTGTCACTTCCCACAGGTTGATCGAGACCGTGAGGAACAGCAACCGTTCCATGACCTCCCTTGAAAACGAGGAGATACAGGTGGCCATGCTTGAAGGATCGGGCGGCGAACAGGTGGAGGAAGGGCGCGAGACCTTGACCAAGAAAATCCTGGCGGAGGCGCAACCCAAGCTGGACCGGTTTGGTGTTGAATTGATAGATGTCAAGATCAAGCGGGTTAATTATATCAAGAAGGTACGGGAGGCCGTATATAAGAGGATGATAGCCGAGCGGAAGCAAGTTGCTGAGAAGATACGTTCCATAGGCAGGGGCGAGGCACGAAAGATCGAGGGTGATATGGAGCGCGATCTTGCAACCATAAAATCCGAGGCTTTCAGGCAGGCGGAAATCATCAAGGGCAAGGCCGATGCAGAGGCTGCCAGGATTTATTCAGATGCATACAGCGTTGATTCTGAGTTTTATTCTTTTATGAAGTCCCTTGAAACATACAGGAAATCATTTTCCGGCGCGAGACTGATTCTTTCCACTGACGCTGATTTTCTAGGTTATCTCAAGGAGGGCACGGTAAAGCGTGAAAAAGGACAGAAATAGATCATCCAGTGTCAAGAGTCATTTTTGAGTCGTTCCGGTGCAGCGCTATGGTGACAGAAATGATGGACTTTACCGTGAAAACACCTCAGGGGCCGGGGAGAAATAAAGACCTCTTTTCATGACCGGGGACGATTGCCACTGATCATGAAAGTTTACGAGTCCATCATAATATGAATTTGATATGAATTTGATAAAAGCCTGTTAACCACAAACCGGGAATCGATTTGATGCAATATGAATAGCTGATTCCCGGTTTGAGATGTATGTTCATCTTGCCCGAAAAAAACAAGGCAGGATCCCGGCTTGGAATTATTTGCCTTTCCTGCGTTGATGCCTTGTGCGTGCAAGAAGTTTACGATGTTTGTGTTTGCGCATTTTTTTCCGGCGTTTTTTTATGACACTGCCCAACAGATCACCTCCTTTCATTAATTACTTTTTTAAAAAAATTTTTTTACAAATAAAAATAACATAAACCGCCAAATAAGGGATTGAGCGCATCTAATCAAGAAAAAAATACATTAAAACCTTCCAGGCGGTTCTTGACAGGGCATGGTAAAACAAGAAATCGGCTTTTATTCGTTTGTTTATTCATGGGTAAATTAATAGCATAAATAAAACAAAACAATAAGTTAACATGGTCCGTGAGATTTTTCCTGTATGCCGGAAGCGAGCCCACAACCGTTTTGCAAGATGGGCTGCTTGATGGCAAAACAGGTCGCCTGCAGGAAAAACATCGGTAAGTACGGCATTGGTTTCATAATATCATAATACGTTAATAATTAATGATGGATTTTTTTGAGTCAATCAGTCATAACATCACCATTTTTTATCACTGATTCAGATTATAAGCAGGACATCATAAATTTTCATGAACTTTACATGATTAGCTTCAATCATCCCCGGGCATGAAAACAAGACTGTTTTTCACCACGGCTATGGAGGAGTTTTCACGGTAAAAATCTCATTACGGTAAAAGCTTGTTTTGTGGAGAGCAAATTATTTAGTACCGTGCAATTCAGTTATAAATATTTAAGCACATATGCTTAGACTTGTCTGGATGGCCAGACACACT
>CAYVIE010000161.1:0-6821 GCA_964451355.1 uncultured Desulfobacteraceae bacterium | reverse complement strand
GGGCGATTGATCTCCCGGGTCACGGTTTTACAAGACCTAAAACAGATAATCCATGCTACAGCCTTGAAACAGTTCTCTCTGTTATTTCACAATGTATAGACGCATGGGGTATAGAACACCTTGTTCTGTGCGGGCATTCATGGGGTGGCGGCTTTGCCGCAGCTTTCGCCGCCCTGAATCCCAAGCTGACAGATGGCCTTGTTCTGATATCACCATCAGGGCTGCATGCGCGTGACACATTCCTCTGGGAACTGATGAAATTGCCGGTGATAGGCAGGATTATTCCCTATTTTATCAATAAATTTATAGTCAAATCAGGTTTGAAGAAAGCCTATTCAGATCCGTCTCTTGTTACAGAAAGAAAGGTTTCGGCATACAGCCTGGGGTATATATGTAATGAAAACAAAAACGCCCTTGCCGAGTATTCCAGAAATATTGATTGGAAGCGCATCAGTTCCCTGTTTTGCCAGATAACTTGCCCTGTACTCATCTTATGGGGGGAAAAGGATCAATATGTACCGGTGCAGACCTCAAAAAAATTTATAGAATCTATCAATAACTGCAGGCTTAAAATCTTCAAAAACGGAGGGCACAATCTCCACGAGGAAAAAACGGCAGAAGTTACTGATTTGATCCACAAATTCATGATGGACTCGTAAAAGTCCATCATCCGGCCGAGGGTAGTTTAGCCCCGGCCCCGGAAAAATCAAACGTTTTTTATTATTTTCCCACTTTATTTATTTTTACTTTTGACTCTAAACTCTAGTAAATTAAAAAATAAGGTGAAAAAATATTTATTACTCATTTTGATGTAACTCACTAATAATAAAATATTTTTATGCCAGTATATCATTTCCTTCACGAATTCAGGGTGATTTCAAATGCGTCAATACAAGATCATCATCATAACCGGGCTATCAGGTTCCGGTAAAAGCGTGGCGTTAGCCGCCCTGGAGGACGCTGGTTTCTATTGTGTTGACAACATGCCCGTCCTTCTGCTCCCGAAATTTTTAGATCTGCCCATGCACCAGGATGCGGATTTTGCCGGATTTGCGTTCGTAATGGACCTGAGGGAAAAAGGATTCACCGAAAGCTTCCCTGGAATATACAAAAATCTGCTTGAAAAAGGAGCAAATATTGAAATCTGGTTCCTTGAAGCCAATCCCGATATACTTATTCGCCGTTACAGCCAAACCAGGAGGCATCATCCCCTGGCAATAAGTGGTAGACCACTCCCCGCAGCCATCCATGATGAAATAAAGCTGCTTGAACCGTTAAAAAATATGGCCGATCAGGTCATTGATTCATCGGAAACTACTGTTCATGAGCTCAAGGTGAGAATAAAAGCTCTTGCTGAAAAATTCAGACCATCAAAGTCCATGCTGATACATGTCCTTTCTTTCGGGTTCAAAAACGGACTCCCCAGGGAGGCAGATCTGGTGATAGACGTGCGTTTTCTCCCGAATCCCTTTTTTGTGCCTGATCTCAGGGAAAAGGACGGGAGAGAGGATGAAATAAAAGAATTTGTCTTCGGCCATGATGTTACAAAAACTTTTCTTTCAAAATTTTATGATTTCCTTGACTTTTTAATCCCGTTTTATCAAAAGGAAGGCAAAGCATACCTGACGGTTGCTATCGGATGCACCGGAGGACGCCATCGTTCCGTGGTGATAGCCGAAGCCGTCTTTACGCATATCCGGGAAAGAGGCATGGAAGCCGCCCTGATACACAGGGATATTGAACGGAATTAAACAAATAAAAAACGGGGACATATGGTCGGTATCGTAGTTGTTACCCACGGATCATTGGGTGAAGCGCTTTTAGACGCCGTGCGCATCGTTATGGGAGAATTACCAGATAGGCTGGTGGCGGTTTCTATAGATCTTACCCAGAATGTCGACAAGCTGCGCAGCAAACTTTCTTCTGCAATTGCGTCTGTTGATGAAAACGACGGGATCCTGGTTTTAACCGACATGTTTGGAGGCACTCCATCTAACCTGAGCTATTCGTTTCTGGAAGAAGGCAGAATCGAGGTAATATCGGGGGTGAATCTGCCTGTGCTCATCAAGGCCTTGACCTTGCGCAAGCGGAAAAAGAATTTGCCTCTACCTGCAATGGCCAGGGAAATAGAGGAATGTGGTAAAAAAAGTATCTCAATGGCGAGCGGGATCCTGAAGGGCAACAAACGGAAAGCAGTGTGACCGGTGATAAGGGCCTCGGTCCATCAAGACATAGATGAAATCTTCCGGATAGAATTGGCCTCTTTTCCAACACCCTGGAGCAAAAAGGGTCTTCTTGAAGAATTCGAGGCGCCCCATTCAAAGATTTTTGTCTTTGAGGAAGAGGATTCTATTCAAAGCAAGATCTCTGGATATATCTGCTATCACGTGGTTATGGATGAAATGCACATATTAAAAATAGCGGTTGCCCCTTCGGCCAGAAGAAAAAAAATTGCCAGCAAATTACTGGCCAACGCCATTGAAATCGAGAAAAGAAACGGATGTCGTATCGCGTACCTGGAGGCAAGAGCCTCCAACAGGGTTGCGCACACTTTTTACCATGCTTCAGGTTTCAGGCCAATTGCAACGAGAAAAGGCTATTACAATGATTTCAACTCCAAAGCGGAAGATGCCATAATTTATAAAAAAATATTTGGGTAACCGAATTTTTTAAAAAACCCTTTGTCGCGGGAAGGAGGAACCTTTACCCTCCGGATCTGATTCAACAGAATCATTATTTTTTTGAATCGATAAGGAATACATGAACAACAAATCAATAAGCAGGAAAGGAGGTATGTAAAAATGGCTGTCAAACTCGGTATAAACGGTATGGGCAGAATCGGAAGGATGGTATTCAGGGCAGCCCTGCGGCGTCCGGACGAAGTTGAAATCGTGGCAGTAAACGATATCATGGATCCCGTAACCCTTGCACACCTCCTCATATACGATTCCGTTCATGACAAACTTGAGGCAAATATCGAGCCCAGGGAAAATGCCATTGAGGTAAATGGAAAAATCATACCTGTAACAGCCGAACGGGACCCTGCAAATCTTAAGTGGAAGGAATACGGTGCTGCTGTCGTTGCTGAATGCACGGGTTTATTTCGTGACCGGCAGAATGCATCAAAGCACCTTGAGGCAGGAGCGGCAAAAGTCATCATCTCTGCCCCAGCCAAGGATCCGGACAAGACAATCGTGATAGGCGTAAACCATGAAACATATGACCCCGCCAAGGACAATATTGTATCGAACGCATCATGCACAACCAACTGCCTCGCCCCCATAGCAAAGGTAATACATGAAACATTCGGTATAGAATCAGGATTGATGACAACCGTTCATTCCTACACGGGCGATCAGCGCCTCCTTGACGCTCCGCACAGGGACCTTAGAAGGGCAAGGGCTGCCGGACTTTCGATGGTTCCAACCACGACTGGTGCAGCCAAGGCTGTCGGACTTGTACTACCTGAATTGAACGGCAAATTAAACGGCCTGTCCATCAGGGTACCGACCCCCAATGTCTCGGTCGTTGATCTTGTGGCACTTCTCAGGAAGGAGGCCAGCATCGATGATGTAAACAATGAACTCAAGGAAGCCTCAGAGGGCAAACTCGCCGGGATACTCGGCTACAGCGAAAAACCCCTTGTCTCAAAGGATTTCAATGGTTCCACACTTTCTTCCATTGTCGATGCACCTTCCACCTATGCCATAGGCAAAATGATAAAGGTCCTTTCATGGTATGACAATGAATCGGGATACTCTGAAAGGATGGTGGATCTTGCTGTAATGATAGGCTCCAAGCTTTGATTCGTTTATATACCAAATAGCGTCATGGAACGAATCGCTTTGGCCTTCTTTGGAGGTGATGTTTTTTATTATCGAATAAACATGGTTTTCGAGATCATAACCAAACCAGGATAACAAAATGAATACAAGAATTCCATTGATTGCCGGCAACTGGAAAATGCACAAAACATGCAATCAGGCAGTGGAAACGGCTAAAAACCTGGTCACGAAAATCTCCGGCGTAACCGGCAGGGAGATAATGATTGCTCCTCCTTTTACCGCCCTTCTGCCTGTTTTTGAGGTTATAAAGGACACCCCGGTAAAATTGGGGGCGCAAAACATGTTCTGGGAGGACGAAGGCGCATATACCGGCGAGATCTCTGGTCCAATGATCAAGTCGGCAGGATGCACCTATGTGATAATAGGCCATTCTGAAAGGCGCCAATACTTCGGAGAAACAGATGAAACCGTCAACAAACGGCTCCATGCAGCGCTCAGCCACGGTATCACCCCTGTGATATGCGTGGGAGAGACAGAAGAAGAACGTGAATCAGGAAAAACATTTTCTGTACTTGACAAACAGCTCCCAAAAGGGTTAGAAGGGCTGTCTACGAAACAAGCACAAGATCTGGTCATCGCCTATGAACCTGTATGGGCAATTGGAACCGGCAAAACAGCGACTCCCGACCTTGCCCAGGAGGTTCATAAATATATCAGGAAACAGTTGGAAGATAAGTTCGGCCAAAATACGGCTTCTATGATTCGTATCCTCTATGGAGGCAGTGTCAAACCCGGCAATATAGCATTACTTATGGCCAAGCCGGACATTGATGGCGCACTGGTGGGCGGTGCAAGTCTTGATGCTGAAACATTTGCCAAGATCGTTGCATATGAATAAAATATAATAACCTATCCAGGACAAGCGCCTATAGGTAAACTGCGCGGGGCAACCGGAAACAACAGCATGGAAATATAGGCAGCGTGGAAAGATAAAACCGAAGATGACGACACTTATTATCATAATTCACCTTATTGTCTGTTTCGCACTTATACTCATCGTGCTGCTCCAGACCGGTAAAGGCGCATCCATGGGTGCGATGTTCGGCAGTGCGGGAAACCAGACATTATTTGGCAACACAGGCGCCACGACCTTTTTAACAAAGGCTACTACAGCTGCAGCCGTAATCTTCATGCTTACATCATTAAGCCTTGCATACTTTACCAAGGGAGGCGATAATTCGGTTGTAACAGATTACAAACCAAAGCCGGTTGAGACTGCGCCCGTAACAGATACACTGCCACAACCGGAGGCAAAAATACCTGTAGCTGAAGTTCCAGCCGCAGGACAAGAAGAGAAAGCCGGGACTGACAATCCAGTAAAGGCTCCGGCAAGTGGTTCCGGAAATTTGCCAAAGGTAAATGACCAGCCTGTAGCTGATCATGCCTCCACGTTGCCGGCAGGAGCCGAGGGCAATGCTGAGGGCAATAAGGATACAGCTTCTCAGCCAGCACAACCAGCCGGCAATCCGGTTGACGCAACAAATCAGAATGTAAATGAACAACCGGAACAATAACAAACCCTAACGGTTAGCATCATTACATAACTATTATTAAATTATGTGCCGAAGTGGTGGAACTTGGTAGACACGCTATCTTGAGGGGGTAGTGGGTTACGCCCGTGCCGGTTCGAGTCCGGCCTTCGGCACCATCAATAAAGAGTACAAGGGCGGGGACTCACCCCGCCCTTCTTGTCTGTTCTTTTGTTGAAACCGTTATAAGATGTATAGTATGGACTATTTTCTTTCCTGGGTAATGGAATGAGCAAAAATCTCCCCTATCCCGCAGATAGAATCCTTTTTTACGCCATAAAACTGCCTTTCATCTATCTGATGATTTTTCTTGGATTTGCCTTCGAATTTGCGGTCACTCTACCCTACCAGATAATGATAATCTTAGATTCCATCAGGGAGAGCAAAAAAGAAGCCCGGACAGAAGGAAGAACAAAAGAAACATAATTCTGCTATATTAATGTTGAAAACCAGATGACTGCAGCACAAGCCGTATCCCGGCTGTGACTCAGCAAGGGCATATGCGACTTAGACCTAGGTGCCGCAAAGCAGAGAATCGGTTCACTTCAGATCACGGTCAGGCAAGATATTGTGAGGAGTAAATCCATTAATCCCCGATTGCCATTCGCTTCAGGATACACTGTTGAAGTTTAGACACATCAAGCTCGGTGAAGCGAATACCAATCCCGTTTCCTGTTCTGCGTACGGTCTCGCCTTGGGCGGTCATGCAGATATTTTCCGGTTTTACAGGATCGAATTCAATCCTTATTTCGACCGGTGTATGAATAGGAACAGGCTCATCTGTAATAAGGAACATGCCTGTTGCTCCAAGATCCTTTATAAACCCGGAAACCTCAGAAAAAGAACCATTTTCAGACATCGGATCCTTGTACTTTATAACGGCCCTGGTGTCCGGCCAAACCTTGGCCCTGGTGGAAAACCTCTTGTTCTCCATGGGAACCTCCCCATACCCGAACGGTTAGCATAAAATAATTTGGGCTCGACTGGATGGCGACCCCTGATCCGTATAATATCCGACATGCAAGGAACTTTCGATTCATGGAGCTTTCAATGTATATACTGATTATTCCTTGGAAAGAAGGGTATCCAGGGTTCCATTACTATCCAGTTCAACAAGATCGTCACATCCTCCCACATGCTTTCCATTGATAAATATCTGAGGAACTGTCATGCGCCCGCCGCTTCTGGAAACCGCCTCTTTCATCCTTTTCGGATCCTGGTCAACACGTATCTCAGTATATGAAACCCCCTTTGCCTCCAACAGCGCCTTTGCCCGAATACAATAAGGGCAAACAGCGGTCGTATAAATCTCTATCTTTGGCATTATTACCTCCGGTTCATTAACTATCATAATTTTAACCAGACCATCGAGTAAACTGAAATCAGCATACGTTCATTCCCGCCATTCCAGATTATATCAAGCAAGGCCAGGTAGTATACCTGTTTT
>CAYVIE010000160.1:0-6906 GCA_964451355.1 uncultured Desulfobacteraceae bacterium | reverse complement strand
TAAGCAACTGACACATCCAGCATCGAATCACCTCACAAAAAGGGTTGGTACGGCCTGCTTTACAAGATCCTTTTCCCGGTGGGAAAGCGACCCTGAGAACCATACCCAGGTAAAGGGAAAAAGTTTTATTATGGTCAGGCCGAAAGCCTTTGAAAAAAGACTTTCCAGCACCTCGGAGGCCTCTTTGAGGCCTGAAAAAAACCAGACTGTCTCGTTTTCATAATCCCACACTATATCATAGACATTGGGCACGGCGGGCACCCGTGTCAGGAGTCTCTGGACAACCAGCTCCTTGATCTCCTTTTTCTCCGCGGTCGAAAGTCTTTGGCGCCCGGTCCTGGCCATCTTCTCAGCCTCCATGGCCATCTGCTCTTTTTTAACCACCTTGGCGGGTATCCTCTTCTTATCGATACGGAGGGAAAAGACAAAATTAGTACCAAAAAGAATCTCATCACCGGAAAAATCCGGGGTAAAAGGAAGGTCTGCCCTGGTAAAGCCGAAGCTCTTTTCAACGGGTTTGGAGTCGATCTCGCGGATGGCAAACTCGCTTAAACCTTTGCGCAGCGTTTCCACAACTGGATCCGCAAGCCTCCCTTCGACTTTGAACCTGGTTACAGACAGGGTTGATGATAAAAGCTGCATTGTGTCTCCTGCTATTTCATCCTGGTTTATTTTGTTAAACGTACCGGGCCCGGTTATGGTCTTTCTTGGTATCATCCTGCAAGATTCCAATCAGCCTGTTAACCGGGCATGGGTATTCTCTTTATGAAAAATTTTTTCTTGTAACCGAGTATGGGGCGCCGGGGCAACTACTTTTTCCTGCTCCATTGCGCAAAGGGTTGCCTGTATGATAATGATTTTTAATCTTTAACTTACGTTAACCCGCACCGGCGTTTGAGGCCGGCTGTTTGAAAACCCTGTATCTGAAAATTTCAACCCAACACAAGAAAGATAAAACAAAAGATGAAATTCATCGCAGACCTCCATATTCATTCAAGGTTTTCCAGAGCCACGTCCAAGAGCCTCAATTTTGAAAGCCTTTATATCGCTGCCAGAAAAAAAGGCATCACAGTGGTGGGAACCGGGGATTTCACACACCCGGGATGGCTTGCAGAGATAAAAGCAAAACTAGTTCCTGCGGAAAACGGCTTGTTTGCGTTGAAACCAGAAATAGCCCGAAAATGCGACGGCATGGCCATTGTTGCCTCTCCAAGACCGGTCAGGTTCCTCCTCGCCACGGAAATCAGTAATATCTATAAAAAGAACGGCCGTGTGAGAAAGGTTCATCACTTGGTCTTCTTCCCCACGATAGAAGCCGTGGAAAAATTCAACACAACCTTATCGTCCATCGGAAACCTTAATTCGGACGGGCGCCCCATACTCGGCCTTGACTCCAGGGATCTTTTGGAAATCGTCCTGGAAACATCTCCCGGCGGCTATCTTGTTCCAGCCCATATCTGGACCCCATGGTTCTCCATATTCGGATCCAGATCCGGGTTCGACTCCCTGGAAGAATGCTTCGGAGATCTTTCACAATATATCTTCGCCGCAGAGACAGGCCTGTCGTCCGACCCTCCCATGAACTGGCGTGTAAGCGGCCTTGACGGCATAACCCTTGTGTCCAACTCGGATGCTCATTCACCACAAAAGCTCGGCAGGGAAGCAAACCTCTTTGACACGGATCTTTCCTATGACGCTATATTTGATGCACTCAAAAACAGTGACCCGAAAAATTTTTCAGGAACCCTCGAATTCTATCCCGAAGAGGGTAAATACCACTTTGACGGGCACAGGAAATGCAGTATCCGGCTCTCTCCCGAAGAGACAAGAAAATACAACGGCATCTGCCCGAAATGCGGGAATCCCTTGACACGGGGAGTAATGTACAGAGTTGAGGAGCTTGCAGACAGGCCGCATGGCGCAAAACCGAAAAATGCGCATCCATTCATGAGCATCATTCCGCTTGCAGAAATTATCTCCGAGATCGTTTCAGCCGGCCCAGGGACAAAAAAGGTGTTGCGAATATACGACGAAGTGATTGCCAAAATCGGCCCGGAACTCGTTGTATTGACAGACACACCCATACAAGAGATCGCAAAAGCCGGGATTGCGCTCTTGCCCGAAGCTATTTCACGCATGAGGGAAGGAAAAGTCTATGTACAACCCGGCTTTGATGGAGAATATGGCATTGTCAGGGTCTTTTCCCCGGAAGACAGGATCAGGTTCACGGGCCAGGGAGAACTTTTCGAAATGCACGGCCCAAAAAACGGGTGGGGAAAAAGGAAAAAGACAGCCACGGAGCAGTATCCACCGAAACAAGATGGAGTCCATCGGGAAAAAAACAAAGGTATACCCCGGATACAGGCGACTCTTTTTCCCATCAATGAAGATGAAAAAAAAGATCCTCTGACCGACGGCCTTGACAAGGACCAGTATGAGGCCGTCATGCACGGAATGGGTCCGCTTCTTGTTTCCGCCGGCCCCGGAACAGGAAAGACAGGCACGCTCACAAGGAGGATAGCCAGGCTGATCCGCGACGGGATCGCACTGCCCGGTGAAGTACTTGCCGTAACATTCACGAACAAGGCGGCCCAGGAAATGCAAGAACGGCTGAAATCGTTTCTTTCGGGCAAAAAGGTCCCCTTGTGCGCCACATTCCATTCCTTCTGTCACCAGATGCTGCAAGCCTTCTATCCAGGTACAATCGCCCGGATCATCGACGATGTGCAAAGAATACAATACGTCGCATCGGCAATAAATAAATGCGGCGCCAAAAAATCCATCACACCCCAGAAGGCCATGTCCGCCATCATTGAGGCAAAGCAGCTCATGCTGACCCCAAGCGACGACCTTGAAGGAGTTTCAGCGGGGATCAACCCAAAACTCCTTGCGGACATCTATGGCGCATACGAAAAGATTGCGGAAGGTTTCATGGCTGTCGACTACGAAGACTTGATAAACCGGGTAGTAGCCAGAATCTCGGATGATCCTGGTTTTTCTAAAATGATAAAATCGAGGGTGCGCCACCTGTTTATAGATGAGTACCAGGATATAAACTATGCCCAGTACAGGCTCATCCGTGCTATGGGCAGGCATTGCAAATCCATTTGCGCAATCGGGGATCCTGACCAGTCTATATATGGATTCAGGGGATCCGATCCCGGATACTTTCTCCATTTCCCCGATAATTTTCCAGGGACAAGGGTGATACGTCTTAAAAACTGTTACAGGTGTCCGGGCAACGTGGTCAAAGCAGCCTCCGCCCTGTTGAATCGGCAAGGCAAAAAGAGCTCTATCCAGGACGATACATTATCTATGACCACGAACCAGATAATTTCCAAAGCGGCCGGACGGGAAATGGAAGCACCAGGACCGGAAAATACTCCCCATATCCTTAGGCCCGTTCTGAGCGATGGGGAAAAGATAACCATATTAGCAGCCCAGACACCCAGGGCCGAGGCGGTGGCTATTGGCAAGACCATCGAACAAATGACGGGAGGCATGGGGTTCGACTTCCATGATTTCGGCAGAAAAGGAGGAGCAAAAGAGGGAAATGAACTCGGTTTTTCCGATTTCGCAGTGATCTTCAGGACAAAGGCCCAGGGAAGGCTTATACATGATATACTTACTTCAGCAGGAATTCCATGCATCTGGGCTTACAAACAGGAAATCCTTTCCGACCCGGTGGCCTCAAGGGTAATCTCCGGCCTAAGGCTGATTTGTGGCACCGGATTACCAGCAGACTGGTTGATACTGGCAAACAGGCATGACCTGATCAGCGAAATATTTTTGTCCGTCTCCGACATGGAAAATATCAAACCTTCGGTATCCCCTCCTGATGGATGCTCTGAAAAATCACGATTATGTGAAAATATACGAGAACTGTTCGAATTAATCCCGAAAAAAGAGAGCCCGGAAGATCTATATGACGAATGCAAAGACCTTTTTGAATTCATCCAGGCAAAGACAGCCCCAAGCGCCTGTGTCTCTGACCTGATTTCAGACCTGGCCGAAAGAATGGTTAAAAAGAATACCCCACAAACACTGAAGACGTCTGCAATCCTTGACGCCATGAAACAGCGGGCGTCAAATTTCGGCTCTGATATAAAAGGATTTATCTCATCGCTCAGCCTGGATGATGATGCTGACTTCATTGACCCAAGAGCCCAGAAAGTAACCCTTGCCACCATCCATGCAGCCAAGGGTCTTGAATTCCCAGTGGTCTTTGTAACTGGTTGTGAAGATGGAATCCTTCCGTTGAAAAATCAGAACTCCGGCAATATCGACATGAACGAGGAACTCCGTCTCTTTTATGTCGCTGTAACCCGGGCGAAAAAAATGCTGTTTCTTACATACTCCAAAACCAGAACACTTCACGGCAAAAAAAGAATTATGAACATTTCACCATTCTTGAAGAAAATTCCCCCGGGATTGTATATTGAAAAAGGAAATGATAATAGGACGCGCAAGCCCAAAGGGCCGGTTCAACTCGAGCTGTTTGATGCATGAAAGGATGGTTTAAAGATGGATAACCCGGAAAGAACCGCAAGGGAAAAAACAGAAATAGAGATACCTTTGCCAAACGGTCTTGCAATAAAAATCCTTGACACATCGCGCAAACTAGCTGGAGACAGGTGGCTTGTTAAAATGATCGCGAAGATAGAAATCCCCATAGAATCGCTCAGGTTCGAAGCAGGGGAGCCCGCCCCTGAAAAAATCATTGAAGAACTCGGCAAAAAACCTGTATTCACTATTGAAAGGGCCAGGCATTTCATAGATGAAAGGGAAAAGGACGAGGTTTTTAAAAAAATGGTATACGACCTGAAACAAACGGATTTACCATACCTTGGACAGCATATATTCCCGAAAAAATATATATTAAAAACATATTTTGAAAAACTACAGCGCAAATCACTGGAGGCTATGGCGCGACAGAGCTCCCGGCAACTTTAAAACTATTGCGAACCAGATTTTTTTGCTTTCTTTTACAAAATTATATTTTTCCGGGCAGCAATCAGCTGCTGGTATAAGAAACACCTTGATCATGCAACATCATTCTGCCATTTTGTATTTTATCGTTATTCTTGTTCAGGGTATTAAACAGGGATCATGGAAAATTTCAAAACATCATGAATCCGTGACGGATTCATGAATATTTTTATAAAATCAACTCATGAATAACATTACAAAAAAAGGAAAGGGCGTGTGATGGAATGCACGACCTTTTCGTCCATGCTTCTGGGAAAGCGTCAGAACCAGCAGGATTGCATCTTTGACGGAACCAGGATATTTCAAACCGACTTCCTTACAAGGAAAAACCGTTTTTCCGGGGATAAGATCCTCCTGGCTGTCTGTGATGGATTAGGGGGACATGAAGGAGGTGAAAAGGCGAGCCGTTTTGTATGCGAGCGCCTCGCCTTGTGCGATTGGGACAAGGAGATAACAGGAGCAAGGATCAAAGAATACCTTGCTGCTATCCAGTCCGAGTCCTTTGATTACCTGCCCAGGAACAGCGGAAGTACAGTAGCCGGGCTTTTCGTCACCAACAGCAGCATTATGGCGTTCAACGCTGGCGACAGCCGTATCTACAGGATCACCCAGAAAAGCATAGATTATATCTCCCATGACCATTCACTGGTCCAGGGACTTATAGACCGGTCAATGATCAAGGCTGACGTCGCATCCAAGTCCCCCTTGCGTAACCTTATAGAATTCGGAATAGGGCCTGTCTTTATCTCCGCATGGGAGACCCAGGAAATCCATATCAGGTCCATAAAAAAAGATCCGTCAGCATGGTACCTGCTCTGTTCTGACGGACTTATGGAAAAGTTTGCCGACCCGGAAATACACAACCTGTTAATGCCGGACCCGATTTTATACGGACCCAGGCTTTTTAACGCTTTACGTGCAAATCCGCCGCGTGACAACACTAGCTTCATTATCGCTAAGTTCGACAAATGATTAACCTATTAAGTGATTCCCAGTCGATTGTGAGGCAATAAAAGTGGATATAAAACCCATGATTGCGGTTATTCGCAAGTGCCTGCCCACATACGAAGTAGTTGAAAAAATCGGTCAGGGTGTCTTTGGTGTAGTCTTCCACGTCAGGGATAACCTCAAGGAACGGGCGGTCAAGGTCGTTCCGATCATGGTGGAAAGATCCTTATCCTACAGAACCGCACGTGACCTTGACTCAAAAATCTCCCATGATTTCCATGCGGTCCAGGAGTATTACCACAAGATAAAGGGAGAGGGAATAATAGAGATCTATGACTTCCACCTGGTGGACAAACAGGTTTCAGCCAGGGAAGCAAGGGCGTATCTGGTTATACTGATGGAACTATGCCCCGCAAACCTATTGAACCATGTCATCGATAACTATCCACTTAGCGCCCATGAAGCCAAACACCTGATGTTAGACCTGGCAAAAGCCCTTTTAAGGCTTTCCAACAGGACAGAAGAGATTTTCATTGTTAAAGACTTAAAACCTTCAAATCTTTTGATAACCAGCAAAGGAGATCTAGTAATAGGCGACCTGGGCGGTGTTCAACGAATAGACAGTATGTCTGCGACAGCAAACGCCCAGTTTACTCCCAACTGGTCTGCTCCAGAGCTTATAACACATTCTGAAAAAGCCGGTATTGCAAGCCTTATATTTTCTTACGGATTTGTCTCCTACTTCATCTGGTGCGGCACCCTCCCTTATGACAGGGAAAATTTCACAACGAGGCTGCGCCTGTTGAAGGATAAAGGTGTCCGCTTCCCGAGAAAAGACATGCCACATGAGGTACGCGAAGTCATTTCCAACTGCCTGAAGTTCAAACCCGCAGACCGGCCCCAGTCATTCCTCGATGTCATACGTATCCTTGAAGGAGAAAGCGATCTTTATCCACTCGAGGAGAAAAA
>CAYVIE010000159.1:0-6945 GCA_964451355.1 uncultured Desulfobacteraceae bacterium | reverse complement strand
GTCTATAATGGCAACACGGGGAAATAGGGCAAATATCAATAAAAAATCACAACTTCCACTGATCGAGATCTATCAGGCCTATACGCGCGGCATACCTTATGAGATCTATGGCTGAATGCAGCCCCAGCTTTCCCATTACGTTCGAGCGGTGATTCTCAACTGTCTTCTGACTGATCCCAAGCATCTGGGCTATGTCCTTTACCTTGAAACCTTCAGCCAGGAGCCTGAGTATCTCTTGTTCCCTTCCTGTAAGATTTGAATAGGCCAGCGCGTCTTCCAACTCACCTGTATATTTTCCAAAGACGGTGGAAACAACCATATCCGACACGCTGCTGTCTATGTAAGTCTTTCCCGAGGCAAGTGCGTGAAGCCCTTCAAGAAGTCGATCATCGGCCGACTCCTTTACCACGTACGCCATGGCCCCGGAATGAAATGACTCCGTTATGTATACGATCTTTGAGTGCATTGTCAAAATCAGTATGGCGATCCTTGGAAACCGTTTTTTTAAAAGTTTTATGGCCTGAACACCGTTTTTACCGGGAAGCGAAATATCGAGTATCACAATATCTGCGTCTGCTGAATCCAGCAGCGGGATTCCTTCCTCTATACTCCCGGCCTCACCGCACACAACAAAATTCGGGTCCCTTGCAATTATCGTCTTTACTCCTTCGCGAAACAGGGGATGGTCATCGATAATGAATACTTTCATCTTCTGGTTCATAGGGTATCCTCCATGGGAACGGAAAATACAATACGTGTTCCTTTGCCTGGTTTAGCTGCGATATCGAAACTCCCCCCGAGCAGTGCGATCCTTTCCTTCATGCTCCATAAACCCATCTGCTGGCGACCGCCTTGTGCTTTGGCAACCGCAACAGGATTAACCGGATCGAACCCGGATCCGTTATCTTCTATTCTCCCGATTATTCTGGGATGAGATACTATCATCCGCACCCTGACCCTGGATGCGTTTGCATGCTTAGCAACATTTGCAAGAGCCTCTTGAATCACGCGGTAAATATTTATGGACTGTTTCTCGGCGAGCCGGATCTCTTTGTTCCCGGTCCACCTGAAATCTACTTCTATGCCATTGGACCGGGAAAACTCATCACAGTATCTTTCAATGGTCCTGGCAAGCCCGAGCTGGGAAAGCTCAGGCGGGAGCAGATCATATGCAAGCTCCCTAAACCCGATATGGCCTGCCCTATCCGTCCTGCTATCTCCGAAAGCCTGGATTTAATTGAGTGTGGTATGGCGTGTTCATCATTTATCATCGAACTTATAGCTATTCTGACAGCAGACAGTTCCTGGGCCGTGCTGTCATGCAGGTCCCTGGCTATGCGCGCGCGCTCCCTTTCCTGGGCGGCAATCAGTTCCCGTGAAAGCAGCATGACACGTCTTTGAGCAATGGTCTGGTCTGTTACATCCTTTAAAAAATTGAGTGTCGCAGGCTTACCGTTCCACTCGATAACCACCCCGAGATTCTCTATCCACCTGGTATTGCCGTTACGGTCAATCACCCTTAAAATATAAGGTTTGGGCACTTCCTCACCCGCAAGACGCCTTATATGATGCTGCATCACTTCTTCCCGGTCATCGGGATGTATAAAATGTATAAACGGCGTCCTGACCAGAGTCTCTTCAGACGCACCGGTAGCCTCCATCACCCACGGGTTGAAAAACATCAGGTGGCCGTCCTGGGTCACAACTATGCCGACACTCGCGTTGTCGACAAGAAGGCGATACATCTCCTCTGATTTTCGCAAAGCATTCTCAATGGTTTTCCTTTTTTCGAGCTCTGCTTCAAGGCGCCTTGTAGTGTCACGAAGATCCCTGGTCCTTGCTTCAACAAGCTGGGCAAGCCTATCCCTGTGGGCCTGCACCTCAGCGACCATCTTCCTGAAATCTGTGATATCGAAAATGATGGAAAGTTTGGATACTCTGCCGTCAGGATGATACAAGGGCGCATTTGTCACCTTGAACCACCTTTTGCTCGCAGGGCTCTGGATTTCCCACCTCACCGTTTCTCCGGCAAAAACCCTGTCATTCGGGCACCAGGGGCACCTGCCATCCCTTTCGTGAATGACATTGTAGCAGAATTTCCCAATGGCGTTGTACCCAAGCGCGTCTTCGAGGTGGCGATTCAGGTATTCAATGCGGTAATCACGGGAACAGATATAGATGTAACCGTCAAACGCATCTGCAAAAGCATTGAACCTGGCTTCATACTCCAAGGCGACCTGGAGGCGGGATCTAAGATTCTCTATCTCCTGATCTATATTGACCGGCAATTGACTCACTCCTTTCAAACCGGTCTGCCAGACCTGCATGAAAAAGAGGTTTACAGCGTATTTTCAAACCCGGCACACAGCCATACATTAGCCGGAAGTCAAAGAACAGATACAGTAAAAAATATTCACTCATTCATCGGTTAATCGATTCATGAGCCTGAGGTCTCATTTACAATCCATTGAAGGAAATCATTATTACCAGCCTCTATGGGAATCGCGACTATGCAAGGACATGAATAAGAATGGAGCTGCTTGATGCGATCAATGAGGTCCTCAAGCCTCAAAGCCGATGTTTTAAAGATACATACCACTTCCTTGTCCGATTCCAGTTTGCCCTCCCACCAGTAGAAAGACTCCATGCCGGAAATAATATTCACACAGGCAGCAAGCCTTTCTTCGACCGCTGTCTTGCCGATGGAAGCAGCTTCATCCCTGCCAGACGCAGTGACATAGACAATGAAACACTTCTCCATAACAATGCTCCTGTATCATTTCCTTTATAATTGCGGGTTTTCTTCATGCGTGAAAAACGGTCATTGCCTGATCCGCCATAGCTACCAGCGCCTTGCCAGCAATATTGCCCATCCATGGTCATGAGGCTGTCCGTGGGAGAGATCTTCCTCCTCAAACTCCCTGTACATAATGATTTCCATCGACGAGAAAAGATCTTTCAACTCTCCTGGCTCAAAATAGTGTGTGACAAATCCGGCGGTTTCACTCACCCGCAACCTTCCCCGGCTTGACCGCTCCCGGATGAGAAAGCCGGGATCTTGCGTGGTAAACACATCTGCATACAAAAGGCCTCCGGGACGTAGTGAGCGCACAATCCCTTTTACAGCTTCCAGCCGATCCTCACGATTCAAATGATCGAGTATTGTAGCAGCAACCACGATATCGAACACGGACTCCCTGAACGCAAACACCGATGCATCCATACAAACAGGGTAGATATTAAGTCCCTGAGCGCTTGCTGTATCTTTCAGCTTCCTCAGACCTTTGGCCGCCATATCCATTGCCAGTACCGACGCACTCCTTGCAGCCAGAAAAACCGAATAACGCCCTTCCCCACACCCCACATCAAGGGCGATCTTTTGTGAAAGATCGTGGTCTTGCATATACCTTAGAAACTCGGGGCGGACCTCTTTGCCATAGTAGAAATCATCGATTGCATAGTAACTGTTGAAGGAATCGTTGTCCGGCATGTCCCATCACCCTTTCAGCAAGTACCTGAACCTGCTGGAGCCTCGTGCTATTCATCTTTTACCCAAGACATAACCATTTCTATCTGCCCTCCGGTAATGGGAGAGGCCATGGTAGCGTTGGGAGTCCTTTTCCGCAGCTGGGAGATGGCGTCTAGCACCTGTATACCCGGAGGATGCCCGTGACGAGCAAGAAAACATCCTACCACAAGCCCTGTCCGGCCCAGCCCGGCCCTGCAGTGGACATAGACAGACTTACCCCTTTCAAGGGCTGAATCGATTTCATCTAGAATCCTTGCGACCTTGACTCTGGGCGGAATTGAGAAATCCCTTATGGGGAAAGATATGCGAGCGATCTCTCTTCCCGTATCACCAGATACCTCGGAAAGAACCTTGTCATAGAAACCGTTTTCATATCCTGCATGAAGCCTGGTTTCATGGGGTTCGGTCAAATCTATTACAAGATCGATACCTGCCCGGCTCAATTCCATGATCCTTCTAATCGTCTCTTCCTCCGGATATGTGACCGGGGACGGCCCCGCAAGAAAACGGCCGGGTACAACCCAGTAAGCTCCGGCAAAAGGCACCGGGTCAGGGTGTGGCCCGTTTATGAACTCCAGATTCCCGATAATACCCCCCATAAAATCATCCCCTTCTTTCCCTGCGTTTCTCTTCAAGCCTCATCTTTCTTCTTTCAACAGCCTCACGGTTCCTGCGTTTTTCATCATCTGTTTCAGGTATTACAGGCGGCACAGAGGTGGGACGGCCCTGTTCGTCAAGGGCCACAAAAGTCAAGTATGCGGAAGCTATATGCCTTCTTTCACCAGACAACAGGTTTTCGGCTTCAACCCTGGCGCCAATCTCCATGGAGGTTCGGCCCGTCAGGTTAAGGCTCGCCATGATGATCAGCAGATCGCCGATATAGGCCGGATGATGGAAATCTATCCTGTCGACAGACGCTGTTACCGCGTTCTTTCTCGAGTGCCTGACCGCAACGACCCCTGCCGCTGAGTCTATAAGCTTCATGATTGTACCACCGTGAACATTTCCTGCAGGATTGGCATCCTGCGGAAGCATAACTTGCGAAACTATTACCCTTGACTCCTTTACAGTCTTGCCTTGCCCGCTCATATCTTCTTCCTTTTTCCTGAATCCCTGATAAAACTGAGAAACGCTCACGTATCCAGGAGACAGATTTTTTCAGCCTTGCAGGGTTCCGAAAAACCCGGCTATGGTATGTGCAATATATTCCGGCTGTTCCATCGGTATAAGATGGCCCGCCCCTTTTACCTCACGGTGTATGCCATTGGGAATGGCCTTGGCGACAGCCTTGAAATCTATCATCCCTTTGTTTTCTGTTTTCTCGCCCTCCAGAACAAGAACCGGACATTTTATGTGATCGAGAAGAGGCCAGGGATCATATGCCATGGATCCCATGAAAAGAGCGGCTTCCATTCGAGGATGACATGCCAGTTCAACGCATCCGTCACTGCCGGGAATAATCCCGTATTCCAGGTATAAATCGAGCACCTCAGGATCAAATGCCGAAAACATGGCCTTGCTTTTCAAGTATTGCAAAGCCTCTTGCTTGTCTTTCCACGTCTTTCTCCGCCGGATCGACTTCGATGCCAGGGGATGCTGTTCAACACTCACTCGGATACTATAAAGCTCACGCGGGAGAATTATAGGCTCTATAAGGACCATTCCCTGCGTCCCTATGCCCTGGCCACCTTCCGCCATGATCGCAATGGCCCCTCCCATGGAATGACCTGCAATGAAAGGAGAAGATATGTTCAGCTCCCTGCAGAAGGCCGCAAGATCCGCTGCTATCTCATTCCAGGCAAGTCCGCCCTCCTGCGGATCCGCTGTTCTGTGATCACAGAAATATGGAGCAATGATATGGAATCTATTTGAAATCCTTCTTGCAACAGGATGCCATATCCATGGATTGAACCCTGTTGCATGAAGCAGCACCAGGCAAGGCCCTGAAGAAGGGTATTCCAGGTATGAAATCATTACATTGCCGGCGCAAACCTCTTTCTGCTCCGGCCTTGTTCCGGTGATATCCATCTCCGCCAGATCCTGTGGGTCATGTTGCACTATGTTTCCCCGGTGCCGGGGGAAACCACTTTGCAGGGGATGAGAAAACAGGGCCGCTTCCGAAACAAACCCCGGCGTACACACCTACCACATCTTTTCTGCGGGCCGGCGCTCGGGCACATGCACATCCCATACGTCCCTATCAAGAAATTCCCTGCTCACATAAAGGCCGCAATAACAGGTTCCGTATTCAGCCACATCTGCCTCGCGGTATTCGCAAGGGCATATGATATCCCTGTCCTTGGCCATCTCACCTGAAGCAAGCCTGCACGGACAGGCCATGTAACCGTATCTCTGCTTGTTTATTATAAGGGATTCCAGCAGATCGAAAACCAGCTCAGAATCGGGGTTGAAATAGAACCCCTTGGGCTCATTGATAGACTTAAGTTTTTCATAGAGTTTCCGGACATCCATTACAATCCCAGGGCCTCCTTGATTTCATCTTCCCTGAATCCTATGATGACCTTGTTCCCGATTCTGATCGTTGGAAACGAGCACCTGGGATTCAGGCTCCTGACCTCTTCCAGCACCTGCTTCCGCTCATCAGAGCCCAGGAGGTCGACATCAACGTAATCATAAACTATGTTGCAATCAGACAGAAACCTTTTGGTCCTCTTGCAATGGCTGCAAGTGCTTATGGTATACAACTTAACCCTGTCTTTGCTCATTTTCCTCAAATCCTCGGCTGGAATTACTGTTGAGGCAATACCATATATAGAAAAATCGTGGCTGCCGGTTCAAGAATCAAAACATCATACCCTGTTTATCACTATTTCTTCTATACTTTTACGGCTCTTGGGGGGAGGCAGGGCTTTGCCCTCATCAAAATATCCAACGGCAATCAACAGGGGAACCCAGAAATTCGAGGGAATACCGAATTCAGACTTCACGCCCTCCATGTCAAAGCCATCCATCGGGTGGGTATCTAACCCCAGATCTTTTGCGGCAAGCATAAGTGACATGGCGAAAAGAGCCGCATTCTTGCAGGCAAACGCCACGCTTTTTTCCGTAGATGATCCATAGAGCCTGCTGGTCACCCCGAAAAACCACTCTCTTTGGGATTCATCCATTGCACCGGCCTTAACCATTTCCGAGAAAACCTTTTCGGCTGAAGGATTGCCGCTTTTCCAACCCTCGGTATCGGCAAGAACGATCAGGACCACCGGCGCCTGGGAGACCTTTGGCTGGTTCATTGCAAGTTTCTGCAACCGTCTTTTGGATTCCTCGCCGGTCACAACAATAAGCGACCACGGCTGGAGATTGAACCCTGATGGCGCTAGTGCGGCAGCCTCGATCATCCTGTTTAACAACTCATCTGGAACCGGTCTTTGTGGATCAAAAAAATTGACAGCCCTTCT